>NZ_JBVHUE010000017.1:160769-187011 GCF_055565515.1 Streptomyces sp. NPDC028419
TCGAGGGTGCTCGCGGCTTCGGCGCGGGTGGCGTCCGCCGCCGCGATCGCCTCGGTCGTGAGCCGCTCGGCCTCGGCCGCGGCCTCGCCCACCGTGCGCTCGTTGGCCGCGCGGGTCTCCTCCGCGAGCCGCTCCGCTTCCGCGGTGGCTTCGCCGATGAGGTGGTCGGCCTGCTCGGCGGCCTCGGTGCGCAGTCGTCCGGCTTCGGTGCGGGCCTCGTCGAGGGTGCTCGCGGCTTCGGCGCGGGTGGCGTCCGCCGCCGCGATCGCCTCGGTCGTGAGCCGCTCGGCCTCGGCCGCGGCCTCGCCCACCGTCAGGGCGTTCGCGGCCAGGGTCTGCTCCGTGTGGGCCTCGGCCCGCTCCGTCGCCTCGGCGACGATCCGGACACCCTCGGCGCGGGAGGCCTCCAGGGCCTCCGCCGCCTCCCCGCGGATGCGGTTGGCGTCCTCACGGGCGTCGGCGCGGGTCCGCGCGGCGTCCCGCTCGGACGCGGCCAGCGCGTCCGTGGCCTCGGTGCGCACCCGCTGCGCGTAGTCGGCGGTGTCCGTGCGCAGCTGCTCGGCCTCGGCGATCGCGTCCCCGACGGTCCGCTCGGCCAGTGCCTTCGCCGCGTCGGTCTCCAGTCGGGCCTCGCTGCGGATCCGGTTCGCGTCCTCGGTGGCCCGCTCCCGCTCCGCGTACGCGTCGCCGCGGACCCGGTCCGCCTCTTCCTGCGCCTCGGTCCTCGTGCGCTCCGCGGCGTGGTCCGCCGCGCTGCGCAGCCCGGCGACCTCCTCCTCGGCCTGCTCGTGCAGGCCGGCGACGGCGTCGCGGACCTGCTGGGCGGTCGCCTCGGCGGCCGAGACCACCTCGGACGCGCGCCGCTCGGCCTCCTCGGTCAGCCAGACCGCCTCGGCGGTCGCCTCCTCCGAGCGCTTGCGGGCCTGCGCCAGCAGTTCCTCGCTCTGCTCGCGGGCCTGCGCCCGCTCGCTCTCCGCCTCGGTACGGGCCGAGGTCAGGGTCTCCTCGGCCTCCCGGCGACGCCGGGCGGCCTCCTCCTGCGCGGCGGCCAGCGCCTCCGCGGCCTCCTCGGCGACCCGCTCGGCCGCCGCCTTGGCCTCGGCGCGCAGGCGGTTCGCGGTCTCCTGCGCCTCGGTGCGCAGCCGCTCGGCCTCGGTCTGCGCCTCGGTGCGCAGCCGGATCCCGATCTGCTCGGCCTCGGCCCGGGTCTGCCCGGCCTCCTCGGCGGCGTCCGTGCGCAGCGCGGCGGCCTCCGCCTCCGCCTGGGCCTGGAGGGTGCGGATCCGCTCCGCCGCCTCGGCGCGCAGCCGGTCGCTCTCCTCGGTGGTCTCCCGGCGGATGCCCTCGGCCGCCGCACGGGCGTCCTTCAGCGTCTGCTCGGCGCCCGCGAGACGGCTCTCGGCCTCCTGCTGGAGGCGCGCCAACTCGGCGTCCGCCTCGGTGCGCCGCGTCGCCAGGGCCCGGTCGGTCTCCTCGCGGCGCGCGGCCACGGCCGCCTCCGCCTCGGCGTGCAGCGCCTCGGCCTGCTCCAGGGCCTCGGCGCGCAGCCGGTCGGCCTCGGCGCGGGTGCGCTCCAGGGTCTCCTCGGCCTGCCGGCGCAGGGTGGTGGCGCGCTCGACGGCCTCGGCGCGCACCCGCTCGCTCTCGGCGGTGGCGCCGCTGCGCAGCTCGTCGGCGTCCGCCTTGGACTTGCCGAGCAGTTCCTCGGCGGTCCGGGCGGCTTCCTCGATCTGCTGGACGGCCTCGCGGCGGGCCTCGCCGCGGATCCGCTCGCCCTCGGCGACGGCCTCGGCGCGCAGCTGCTCGGCCTCGCCGCGCAGCCGCCGGGCGTCCGCCTGGAGCTCGACCGTACGGGCGCGGTACTCCTCGGTGTCGTCCTTCGCCGCGCCCTTGAGCTCGTCGGCGGTGGCCGCCGCCATGGCGCGCAGCCGCTCGGCCTCCGCCTCGGCCTCGCCACGGATCCGTTCCGCCTCCTCGGAGGCGGCCCGGGTGGTCGCGCGGGCGTCCTCGGACGCCTTGTTGAGCACGTCCTCGGCGGCGCGCGCCGCCTTCGCGAGCTGGGCGGCGGTGTCCTCGGCGGCGGCCGTACGGGCCTGGTCGCCGGCTTCGGCGGTGAGCCGCTCGACTTCGCCGCGGGCATCGGCGAGCAGCTGCTCGGCCTCGGCCTTGAGGACCTCGGCCTCCTTGGTGGCCTCGCCGACGAGCCGGGCGACCTGCTCCTTGGCGGTGCGGGTGCGCTGTTCGTTGACGGACTCCACCGACGCCAGCTGGCGGGAGGCGCTCTCCTTGGCGTCGCTCAGCAGCCGCTCCGCCTCGGAGCGGGCCTCGCGCAGCGTGCTGTCGGCGTCCTGGACCCGCTGCTCGGCCACCCGGCCGAGGTCCAGGGTCTGCTGCCGGGTCTGCTCGGCCTCGGCGGAGGTGCTGGTGCGCAGCCGCTCGGCGTGCTCGGTCGCCTCCTGGGCCTGCGCGGAGGCGGCGGTCAGCAGCCGCTCGGCCTCTTTACGGGCCCGCAGCAGGGTGGACTCGGCCTCGGCGCGGGAGGCCTCCGCGTCGGCGGTGAGCCGGCGGCGGGCCTCCTCGGCGAGCCGGGCGGCCTCGGTCCGGGCCGCGTTCAGCGACTGCTCGGCCTCGGCGCGGGACTCCTCCATGAGCCGGCGGGCCTGGGCCTCCGTACGGGCGCGCAGCTGCTCGGCCCAGGCCACGTTCTCGTTGACGTGGGCCTCGACGGTCTGCCGACGCTCGTTCAGTTCCTGGTCCAGGCGCTGGCGCCGGTTGACCGCCTCGCCGTGGAGCTCGGCCTGCAGGCGCGCCTGGTGCTCGGCGTGCTCCTGGAGGATGCGCTGGGTCTGGGCCCGGGCATCGCGCAGTTCGCGCTCGGCGTCCGACCGCATCTGATCGGCCTGGATCTGGGCATTGCGGAGCAGCTGCTCCGCCTGGTAGCCCATGTCCGCACCGTCGTAGGCGGGGCGGGACGCGAGACTGCGGCGCACCTCATGGAGCTTGGCGCGCAGCACCTCGACCTGGTACCCCAGGTCCTCGGCGTGCTGGACGGCCTTCCCGCGTTCCTTCTTCAGCCGCTCCATCTCGGCCTCGAACCGCGAGAGATGGTCGGCCTCGGCCTGATGGCTCTCCTGGCTTTCGTAGCCCCGCACAGCGCGGTCCCATCCGTCCCCTGGTCGCAAGCTCACTCCCAAATGAGCATCGTCCGCCCGCTGAACGACGCCCCCGGGGGAATGGTGTCAGATGGCGGGCCGAGACCCACAGGCCCCGACCCCTCTGCGCACCGAACCCCGGCCGAGCCACCCTCACTCTACCGGCCGGGGAATCGGGCGGTCAGTGCTCAGGGTTGGCGGTGACCAGTTCCGTGAGGACGCCGTGGCAGTCCTTGGGGTGCAG
This sequence comes from Streptomyces sp. NPDC028419, assembly GCF_055565515.1. Lineage (NCBI taxonomy): Bacteria > Bacillati > Actinomycetota > Actinomycetes > Kitasatosporales > Streptomycetaceae > Streptomyces > Streptomyces sp. NPDC028419. The sequence continues at coordinate 164,166 of NZ_JBVHUE010000017.1, forward strand.
GAAGGTGATCCGGGAGTCCATCGAGCCCCTGCGCGGCTCGTCGTACAGGACGCGGACGCCCTTGCCGCGGATGGCCTCGGAGTCGCCGTCGACGTCCTCGGTGCCGAAGGCGATGTGGTGCACCCCCTCGCCGTTCTTGGCCAGCCACTTGCCGACCGCGGAGTCCTCCCGGGTGGGTTCCAGGAGCTGGATGTAGGAGGCGCCGCCGTCGGAGGTCCCGTTGATCTTCAGCATGGCCTCGCGGACGCCCTGCTCCTCGTTGACCTCGGAGTGGAACACCTCGAACCCGTACGTGGCACGGTAGAACTCGACGGTCTTGTCCAGGTCGAAGCAGGCGATCCCGATGTGGTCGATTCTTGTCAGCATGGGACCAGTGCACTCTGGAGGAGGGCGGTCACGCAACGTGCCGGCGATCACACCTACACCCCGGTGACGGCGCGGGTACCGCTCAGTACATTCGGGTAAACCCTCGTTCACTCCTCTCATCCAAGGGGCTGTGCCTCATGTCCGGAACGAACAACACCACTTCAGTGATCGTCGCCGGGGCCCGCACGCCCATGGGGCGACTGCTCGGTTCGCTGAAGTCCTTCTCGGGTGCCGACCTCGGCGGTTTCGCCATCAAGTCCGCGCTGGACCGGGCCGGGATCACCGGTGACCAGGTGCAGTACGTGATCATGGGTCAGGTGCTCCAGGCGGGCGCCGGCCAGATCCCCGCCCGCCAGGCGGCGGTCAAGGGCGGCATCCCCATGAACGTTCCCGCGCTCACCATCAACAAGGTGTGTCTGTCAGGTCTGGACGCCATCGCGCTCGCCGACCAGCTCATCCGCGCCGGAGAGTTCGACATCGTGGTCGCGGGCGGCCAGGAGTCGATGACCAACGCCCCGCACCTGCTGCCCAAGTCGCGCGAGGGCTACAAGTACGGCGCCATCGAGATGCTCGACGCGATGGCCTACGACGGCCTCACCGACGCCTTCGAGAACATCGCCATGGGCGAGTCCACGGAGAAGCACAACACCCGCCTGGGCATCGAGCGCGCCCCGCAGGACGCCTTCGCGGCCACCTCGCACCAGCGCGCCGCCGCCGCCCAGAAGAACGGCGTCTTCGCCGCCGAGATCACCCCGGTGGAGATCCCGCAGCGCAAGGGCGACCCGGTCGTCTTCGCCGAGGACGAGGGCATCCGCGCCGAGACCACGGTCGAGTCCCTGGGCCGGCTGCGCCCGGCCTTCGCGAAGGACGGCACGATCACCGCCGGTACCTCGTCCCAGATCAGCGACGGCGCGGCCGCCGTGGTCGTGATGAGCCGGGCGAAGGCCGAGGAGCTGGGCCTGGAGTGGATCGCCGAGATCGGCGCCCACGGCAATGTGGCGGGTCCCGACAACTCGCTCCAGTCGCAGCCCTCGAACGCGATCCTGCACGCCCTGAAGAAGGAGGGCCTGGAGGTCGCCGACCTGGACCTGATCGAGATCAACGAGGCTTTCGCGGCCGTCGCGGTCCAGTCAATGAAGGACCTCGGCGTCGACCCGGAAAGGGTGAACGTCAACGGCGGTGCCATCGCCCTGGGCCACCCGATCGGCATGTCCGGCGCCCGCGTGGTGCTCCACCTGGCGCTGGAGCTGCGGCGGCGCGGCGGCGGGGTCGGCGCGGCCGCCCTGTGCGGCGGCGGTGGTCAGGGCGACGCGCTGATCGTGCGCGTGCCGGCTCCCGGTTCCGACTCGAAGGCGTAGGTGCTGATCGCATGACGACGGTGGACGTTCCCTCGCTCGTGGCCCAGGCCCGGGAGGGCAGGCCACGGGCCGTGGCCCGGCTGATCTCGTTGGTCGAGGGGGCGTCCCCGCAGCTGCGCGAGGTGATGGCGGCCCTGGCCCCGCTGACCGGCGGGGCGTACGTGGTGGGTCTCACGGGTTCGCCCGGCGTGGGCAAGTCCACGTCGACCTCGGCGCTCGTATCGGCGTACCGGCGCGCGGGCAAGCGCGTCGGGGTGCTGGCCGTGGACCCCTCCTCGCCGTTCTCCGGCGGGGCGCTCCTCGGCGACCGGGTGCGGATGTCGGACCACGCCTCGGACCCCGGGGTCTACATCCGCTCGATGGCCACCCGCGGGCACCTGGGCGGTCTCGCCTGGTCCGCCCCGCAGGCGATCCGGGTGCTGGACGCGGCGGGCTGCGACGTGGTCCTCGTGGAGACCGTGGGCGTGGGGCAGTCGGAGGTGGAGATCGCCTCGCAGGCGGACACCTCCGTCGTCCTGCTGGCCCCGGGCATGGGCGACGGGATCCAGGCCGCGAAGGCCGGCATCCTGGAGATCGGCGACGTGTACGTCGTGAACAAGGCGGACCGGGACGGGGCCGACGCCACCGCCCGCGAGCTGAACCACATGCTGGGCCTGGGGGAGTCCCGGGGGCCGGACGGCTGGCGGCCGCCCATCATCAAGACGGTGGCGGCCCGCGGGGAGGGCATCGACGAGGTCGTGGAGGCCCTGGAGAAGCACCGGGCGTGGATGGACGAGCGCGGGGTGCTGGCGGAGCGCCGCCGGGCGCGTGCGGCGCGCGAGGTCGAGACGATCGCGATCACCGAGCTGCGGGCCCGGCTGGCCGACCTGCACGGGGACGCCCGCCTGGACGCGCTGGCGGCCCGGGTGGCGGCCGGTGAGCTGGATCCGTACGCCGCCTCCGACACCCTGCTGGCGACGCTGACGGAGGCCTGATCCGGCGTTCTGATGCGCGCTCCGCGGGGTCCGCCTAAACTGGCGACGCCCGGAATGCCCCGACCCAGGGAGTGCGTCATGGCGAAGCGCGGCAACAAGAAGCGAGCCCGTAGGAAGAAGAAGGCGAATCACGGCAAGCGTCCCAACGCCTGACCGGAGCGCCCGACCCGCGTGCGGAGAGCCGCGCCCCCGGAAGCCGGGGGCGCGGCTCTCGTGTCGGCGGCCCTCGTGTCAGTTGCCGTTGCTGCCGCCGTCGCTGTCGCTACCGCCGTCGCTGTTGCCGTCGCTGTCGCTGTCGCGGTCGCCGGAGTCGTGCGACAGGGTGGCCTTGCCCGAGGTGGGGTCGACGTGGACGTTCCGCGTCTGCCCGCCCGAGGTCTTGACCTCGACGTTCCAGTAGCGGGACGTCTTGCCGTTGTCCTGGTCGTCGTCGTCCCAGCTGACCGACCGGACCTGGCCGGGGTGGGCGGCGACGGCGGCCTTCAGGGCCTGGACGGCGGTGACCTTGGCGGCGATCAGGGGTGCGTACTCATTGCCGTTGTCGTCGTCGTTGTCGTCGTCGCCGCGCTGGGTGACCGCGCCGCTGCGGGCGTCGACCTCCAGCTCCGCGTGCTTGCCGCCCTTGCCGATCACGTCGACGTGCCAGACGGAGCCGTCCAGGTCGAGCGACTCGACGACGCCGGGGAACTTCTTCAGCGCCGCGCCGGCGGCCGTCTCGGCCGACACGTCGGCGGGTACGGCGGTCACCGCCGTCGGGGCCCTCGCCGCGTCGCCCGCCGTCGATGCGGCGGCGGCGACGGGGCCGCCGGCGACCAGGACCACGGCCGCGGCGGACGAGACGAACACGTTGCGCTTCATGAGTGACCTTCCTGCCGGAAACGACCCCCTCACCATGCTGGGGGGTGCCGGGAGGATCGGCGCGGCGGGCCCGCGGGCGGGCCGGCCGCGCTCGCTTCAGGCCTTGCCGCGCTGGTCCCGCAGGTGGTCGGCGACCGGTCCCAGCGAGGCCCGCAGGTCCGCCAGGCCCTGCGGGGTCAGCAGGTCGATGAAGTGCTTGCGCACCGACGCCACGTGGTGCGGGGCGACCTTGCGCATGAGCTCCATGCCGGCCTCGGTCAGCACGGCGTACAGGCCGCGCCGGTCGGACTCGCAGTTGACCCGGATCACCAGCCCCGCCGCCTCCATGCGCGTGATCTGGTGCGAGAGGCGGCTCTTGGACTGGAGGGTCGAGGTGGCGAGGTCGCTCATCCGCATCCGCAGCCCCTCGGATTCGGAGAGGTTGACCAGGATCTCGTAGTCGTTGTTGGTGAGCCCGAAGGGCTGGAGATCCTTTTCCAGCTGGTGCATCAGCAGCCTGCTGACGTCCAGGTGCGTGCGCCATACGCACTGCTCGGCGTCGGTGAGCCAACGAGTGGCCGTGTCGGTCTCCATGGTCTCCATGAATGAACTCTACCTAAGAAGTTGAATTACGTACAAAATTGCATGTCAAGCACGGCATCACAGGCCGAAGCGCCGCTGGAGGTCCCCGAGCTGCCCCGGCATCCGCGGCACGCCCAGCTGGGACAGCGGCCCCTGCGCCCCGATCCCGGCCCCCGGCACGCCCGGTTCGCCGGCGCCCGCTCCCACGGCCCCGACCGCCTGCTCCGCCATCAACAGTTCGGTGGACTGGAGCAGCACCGTGCCCGCCCCGATGAACTCGAACTGGTGCTCCTCGCCCGAGGTGCCGCCGATGCCGGTGAGCGAGCGCAGCCCGCCCAGTACTCCGGACATGTACCCGTGGTCGTAGTGGTGACACGGCGAGGGGCAGTCCGCCCAGCCCACCAGTGCCTGCGGATCCACCCGCAGCGGCGGTTCCATGAACACCACCGGTCCGTTGGACGCGGCCACGAACTTCCCGGTTCCGATCAGCGTCAGGAAGCCGGGGACGATCGACTGCTTCAGGGCCAGGGTGGGCTGGTAGGCCAGCAGGTTCCCCGACCGGATCGTCAGGTTCCCGTCCTCCAGGTCGTACGAGTTCACGTCGAAGGCCCGGTCGGCGAGGAGCATCTTGCCCTGCCCCTCGGCCACCACCCAGTCGCTCGCGTGCAGCGGCGAGTGGAAGCTCGTGCGCAGCAGCCGGTCGAACCGGCCGTGGCCGATCCCGTTGAACTCGATGCGCCCGTAGTAGGCGATCATCTTGCCCTTCTGCAGGAACCACTGACTCCCTTTGAGTTCCACGCAGAAGGTGTACGCGTTGACGTTGTCGTCGGACGGCAGGGTGTGCGGGTCGAAGACCGTCGGCCCGCCGGGGCCGCCCGGCACCGGTCCGTAGTTCACAGCTTGTCCTCCGAGGCCTGTACGTACACCGCGCCCTGGCCGGACAGCTCCAGCTGGAACGCCTCGCCCGAACCGCGCCCCACCATGTCACGCCACCCGAGGGCGGTGGAGAGCTTGTTGCGCACCTCGCCGTGGTGGGCGACGTAGGCCTGCGGGTCCACGTGGATCGGGCGCTGCGGGGTGATCGGCAGTTCGATGACCCCGCCGTGCGCCATCACGGCGACCGCGCCGTGCCCCTTGAGGGTCGTGGTGAACAGGCCCTGGCCGGTGACCTGGCCGCGCACCATGCCCATGACCCCGCCCTGCGAGCCCATGAACATCGTGCCCTGCTGGAGGGTGCCGTCGAAGGCGAGCAGTCGGTCGGCCTCTACGTAGAGGGTCTCGCCGGTGAGGTTGATGACCTGGACGTGGTGGCCGCCGTGGCCGAACATCACCGTGCCGCTGCCCTCGACCGTCATCAGCGGGGTCTGCTCGTTCGCCACCCGGCGCCCGATCATGCCCATGACGCCGCCCTGGCCGCCCGTGAGGTTCGGGGTGAAGGAGACCTCGCCGCGGTAGGCGAGCATCGCCCCGCGCTGGCTGTAGAGCTTCTGCCCGGGCACGACCTGGGCCTCGATCATCTTCGAGTTGATCTCGCGGAACGGCATCAGAGGTCGCCCCCGATGGTGTTGCGCTCGCTGGGCTGCACGTAGACCAGGCCCTCGCCCTCGAAGCGGATCTGGAAGGACTCGCCCGAGCCCTCGCCCATCAGGGTGCGGAAGTTCACCCCGGACTGGAAGTGCTGCTGGAGGTTGCCGGTGTGCGCGATGTACGCGCCCGGGTCCACGGAGAGCGGGTACTGACCGCTGACCCGCAGCACCACGGCCGGGCCGTCGGACATGATCGCCGCCTGCCCCGAGCCCTCGACGGTCGTGGTGAACAGGCCGTTGCCCGTCGCCCCGCCGCGCAGCCCGGTGAAGGTGGTGCCGGTGCGCAGGCCGGCGTCGGTGCACAGGAGGTTGCTGGACTCGACGTAGAGCTTCTCGCCCCGGAGATCGACCAGATTGATCTCGCTCGCGCGGTCGGCGAAGAAGCAGGTGCCGTGCCCCTGTACCTCCATCACGGTCATCTGTTCGCCGGTGAGCCGGCGCGTGACCATCCCGCGGAGGCCCTCGCCCCCGCCGGTCATCTTCTTGAAGGCCATCTGGCCGTCGTACGCAACCATGGAGCCGTTCTTCGCTTTGACGGCATCTCCGGTCAGGTCGACGGCGAGCACCTTGCTGCCTTGGAGTCGGAACTGAGCCACGGGAAGACGTTATCGGCAGCGGGGCGGTGCGAACAGAGCCCGCTGGCCGATATCCGTCATAGTCGGACCCGCCGGAAGATCACCGGCGGCTGCTGAGACACTGGTGGCGACCCCCGGCCTCCACCCCGAAGGTTCCCCGTGGACATCAAGACCGCCTCCGCCCTGCACCGGCTGCGCCTCATCTCCGTACCGGAGGCGCTGTCGTTCCCGGCGCTGCTGATCTTCGGCTCGCTGCTCAGCCGGATCTCGGACATCGACTACCTGATGATGCCGCTGGGCATCCTGCACGGGATCCTGTTCGTGATCTACGCGGTCTTCCTGCTCGACGTGTGGCACAAGGCGAAGTGGCCGCTCAAGAAGGTCGCCCTGTTCTTCGTGTTCGCGCTGCTGCCCTTCGGCGGCCTCTTCGGTGACCGGATCCTCAAGCGCGACGAGGCCGACAGCGTGCTGGCCGCGCGGGCCCGCGAGGCGGCCCGCGCATGATCATCGCGTTCTCCGTGACCCCGCTGGGGGTCGGCGAAGAGGTCGGCGAATACGTCGCCGACGCGGTCCGCGTGGTGCGCGAGTCCGGGCTGCCCAACCGCACCGACGCCATGTTCACCACGGTGGAGGGCGAGTGGGACGAGGTGATGGACGTGGTGAAGCGCGCGGTGGCCGCCGTGGAGGCGCGCGCTCCCCGTGTCTCCTTCATCCTCAAGGCCGACATCCGCCCCGGCGTCGACGACGGCATCACCTCGAAGATCGAAACGGTCGAACGCCACCTCGCCGAGGGGTAGGGCGTCTCTTTCGGATCGTGTCGGTCGGCCCGGCACGATCCGAAAGAGACGGCCTAGCGCTCCCGGCGCCCTCACGCGGCGTGGACGTGCACGACCGGGGGATCGAGCGCGGTCACGCTCGCGAACCGATCCTCTAGGGCCTCGGCCTCGGCCGCGGCTTCAGCCATCTGCCGCGTTGCCGCGTGCACGAGGTACGCGCAGACGTCCGGGCCCGCCCGCTCGGCGTGCGGCCTGGTGCGGTCGGCCCGGTCTTCGTCAAGGTTGACGGTGATCCTGGTCTTGGCCCCGAGGGGGCACCGGCCGGGCGGGTCGGGCGACGAGGAAGCGCGGCGGAAGGGCGGGAACGGATGGCGGTGCGGTATCGGTTCGGGGCCGACGATCTGTTGCGGTGTCGGTTCGCCGTCTCGCCGCGATGGGAGACCGTCGAGGCGGTGCGGACCTTGAAGCTGCCCGAGCGGCACGGTTACCACCTGCCCTGGCTGGACGGCATCCGCGGCGCCGCCGCCGGGCTCGACCTGCGGCCCCTGTGGCTGCTCATGCCGCACCGCGGGCACAATCCCGACTTCCTGTGCCCGCCCCCGCTCGGCCCCGACGTCACCTTCGAGGAGGAGCTGGCCCGGGTGCGCGCCGTGGATCCGATCGCCGCGCAGGCGGAGATCCGGCTCTCCCTCGCCTGCACCCCCGGCGCCCTGGAGAGCGAGACCGGCCGGGCGCTGCTCGCCGATCCCGAGCGGGCCGTACGGGACCTGACCGACCTCACCGAGCGGGCCTGGCACGCGCTGGTCGCCCCGCACTGGCCCCGGCTGCGGGCCATCCTGGAGGCCGACGTCCTCTTCCACTCGCGCCGCTTCGCCGCCTCCGGGCTGGCCGGGCTCTTCGAGGGGCTCCACCCCGACCTCACCTGGTCCGACGGGACGCTGACGATCGAGCGGCGCACCCAGCACGACCGCACGCTCGACGGCGAGGGCCTGCTCCTGATGCCGAGCGCCTTCGTCTGGCCGAAGGTGATCGGCATCTACGACCCGCCCTGGCAGCCCACCGTCGTCTATCCGGCCCGCGGGATCGGCGCGCTGTGGTCGCGGGCCGCCGAGGAGACCCCGGCGGCCCTCGCCCGGCTGCTGGGCCGGGCGCGGGCCGACGTCCTGTGCGCGCTGCGCGAACCGGCCTCGACGACCGCGCTCGCCCACCGCCTCGGCCTCGCGCCCTCCTCCGTCTCGGCGCACCTGCAGGCACTGCGCGGCGCGGGCCTGCTGGAGCCGCGCCGCCAGCGCCACCAGGTGTTCTACGAGCGCACCCCGCTCGGGATCGCGCTGGCCACGGGGGTGCCCCCGGCCGAGTCGTGAGCGGCGCCGCCCGCGGTGTCGCGACCGCGCGGCTACTGTCCGTCATGTCACGATGTCCCGGTCCGCAGCCCGTCCCGCCGTCCCGAGGAAGCCGGATGCCAGGCCGCCGCCGCATCACTACCCTGACCCGCCTCGTCAGCTTCGTTCTCCTGTCCCTCTCGGCCACCGCCGCCTGCACCTCCTCCGGGTCGGGCGCCGCGCCCGCGCGGACGCAGGCGGCCGCGCCCGCCGACGCGGCGGCCGGCGGGTCGCCGTACTGGGTGGACCCGCGGAGCGACGCGGCCCGGCAGGTCGAGACCTGGGAGGCGCAGGGCCGCAACAGCGACGCCCAGGTGCTGCGCCGGATCGCGGACCAGCCGATGGCCCTGTGGGGACCGGGCGACGACCCCGGGCCGGAGATCCGCCGGGCCGTGGAAGGGGCCCGCGCGGCGCGGCGGACGGTGGTGCTCGCCGCGTACAACATCCCCTACCGCGACTGCGGCCAGCACTCGGCGGGCGGGGCCCCGAACGCCACCGCCTACCGCAGCTGGATCGGCGCCTTCGCCGACAACATCGGCGACGCGAAGGCGATCGTCGTCCTGGAGCCGGACGCCGTCCCGCACATGGTGGACGGCTGCACCCAGGCCGACCACCACGAGGAGCGCTTCCGGCTGCTGTCCGAGGCCGTCGACCGGTTGAAGCGGAACAAGAACACCAAGGTCTACCTGGACGCGGGCAACCCGGCGTGGATCCCGGACCCCATGAAGCTGGTCGAACCGCTCTTCAAGGCGGGCATCGACCGCGCCGACGGCTTCTCGCTCAATGTGTCCAACTTCCAGCCGGACGCGGCCGGGCGGGCGTACGGCGCGGCCCTCTCCAAGGGCACCAACGGCAAGCACTTCGTCATCGACACCAGTCGTAACGGCGAGGGCCCGCTGCCGGGCGGCCGGGAGCAGGCCTGGTGCAATCCGCCGGGCCGGGCGCTGGGGGTGCGGCCCACCGACCGGACCGGCGATCCCCTGGCCGACGCGTACCTGTGGATCAAGCGACCGGGGGAGTCGGACGGCCCCTGCCGGGGCGGCCCGGCCGCCGGCCGCTGGTGGCCGGACTACGCGCTGGGCCTCGCCCGCCGCGCCAGGGACTGACCCGCCGCGCCCGCGCCCGGGCGGTCACTCGGGCGGCATCCACCCCACGTCCGAGGACGGCGGCGCCGTCTGCGGCGCCTTGACCCGGATCCACTTGGCCGCCGACGGCGTCCCGTCGGCGTCGGCCGCGAAGAGCATGTACCAGCCGGGCGGTACGAGCGTGGGGTCGCCCGGCACCTCCACCGTGACGCCGTCCTTCGTCCGGGTCAGCCCCAGCTCGACGGAGCGCTGCTCGACGTCCGTGGAGTGCGTGACCGCGCTGGGCCGCATCAGCCGGGCCCGCTCGATCCGCTCCGGGTTCGGGCTCGTGAAGCCGGCCCGGCCGCCCGGCTCCACCTCGTCGGGACCCGTGCCGAGTACGGGCCGCCGCGCCGGGTCCCGGTAGAGGTAGGGCGGGGTGTACACCTCCAGCCGGTGCTCGAACTTGCCCAGCTTGGTGTTGTCCTTGTCCGCGAAGAGCGGGTCGGAGCCGAAGGTGGCCACCCGCCCGTCGGGCAGCAGCAGCGCCTCGGAGTGGTAGTTGCGGCCCACCGTGGGGTCGGCCGCCGCCACGAAGGAGTCGCTGCGCGGGTAGTAGAACTGAGCCTTGTGGATGTCGGAGGCGCCCCGGCCGCGGTAGTCGGTGGAGCCCCCGGTGGTGAAGACCGAGTCGTCGGGGAGCAGCACGCTGCTCAGGTACCGGGTGCCCTGCGGCAGCGGGGCGGTGGTGCGGAAGGTGGGGGAGTCCGCCTTGAGGTCGATCACGGCGGTGCGGCGGGTGGAGAGCTTGGACTCGCCGACCCCGCCGCCGCCGAGCACCATCACCTTCTGGTCCTGGGCGGGCGGCAGCAGGACGGAGGAGGAGGTTTCGAGCTGGTCGGTGTCGGCGAGCCCGCCGACCTTCTTGAACTCGTTCGTCGTCGGGTTCCACACGCCCGGCGCGCGGCCCTTGTCCTTGGGCCCGTAGCCCGCGTTGGAGCCGGTGTAGAGCAGGTTGCCGCCCCGGGTGAGGAAGAGGGCGGGGTAGGTGGGGAAGTAGTGGAAGGGGCCCTTGGTCCACTTCTTGGTCTGCGGGTCGTAGATCTCGTTGTCGCCCGGGACCACGTCGCCGACGTCGTTGAGGCCGGAGACCGCGAGCACCCGGCCGTCCTGGAGGCCGACGAGGGTCGGGTACCAGCGGGCGTCCTTCATGGGGTCGACGGGGACGTACCTCTCCGCCAGCGGGTCGAACTCGTACGCCGACTTGATGCCCTGGAAGTCCTGCTTGGCGGTGCTCAGCCGCTCGGCCAGACCGTAGACGTTGTCGGCGTCCTTGCCCCGCAGCCCGAGGACCTCGTACTGCGCCGCCTCGGTGGTCAGCCCCTGGCGGCCCTCCCGCACGGCCTCCACGAAGACCCGCGCCTCGGCGGCGGTCACCTTGGTGCGCCAGGGCCGCATCTGCCCGCCCCGCCCGTAGGTGATCTCGAACTCGCGCGTGGCCTTGGGCACGGTGACGTCGAAGCGGGAGACGTACTCGACCCCGGTCGGCGAGCGGAAGAGCGTCCCCTTCTTCAGGGTGACGGCCTTGTCGGGGCTCTCGTTCTTGACCCGCATGCCGCCGCCGGCCCGGGTCACCTTGCCGTCGAGCACCTCGTAGCGGGCGGTGCCGCCCGCCACCAGCAGCCGCCCGTCGGGCAGCTGGGCGTGGCCGGAGCAGAAGAAGTCCTCGGGGGTCGGGATCTTCTTGAAGGTGTCGTTCGAGGGGTCCCACAGGATGGTGTCGAAGGTGCCCTTGTCGAAGTTGCGCTGGTTGTTGCCGGAGCCCGCGATCAGCAGCACCTTGCCGGTGTGCAGCAGGGCCGCGTGCATGGCGTTGACCTTGTACCGGTCGGGGAGGCCGATCAGGTTCCACGAGCCGTACTGGATCTTGTAGCTGGACTGCCCGATCTTGTACGCGTGGTACGTGTCCCCGGCGAAGGAGAGCGTGGCCGGGGCGTTGAGCGCCACCAGCACGAGGGCCGCGCTCGCACCCAGGGCCGTCTTCTTGAACCGCTTCGAGGGCCGGTAGGCCATGGGTCACTTCCCTCCTGATGTCGCGAGGGCCGGTTCCGGTTCCTCCCCGGTGCGGCGGGCGCGCAGGCGGGTCGCGCTCCAGACGGCGAGGGGGGCCAAGGTGACGCAGAGCGCGAGGACCGCCCAGACGCGCATGGCCACGTGGGTGTGGTCGTAGCGCACCGAGGCGGCCAGGGAGGCGATCAGCACGAGGGCCCAGAAGAGGTGGATCCGGAAGGTCGCCAGCCGGTCCGGGCTGGCGTCGCCGCCCTTGGGGGTGACGACGAAGGAGCCCCGGGTGCGCAGCACCGCGGAGCCGAGGGACTTCAGGTACACGGGCGCGCAGATCGCGGACATCGCCATGCCGGCCAGTCCGCCGGACCCCTCGGGCTCGTGGGGCGAGACGTTGTGGCGGCGGTTCCACAGGTAGAGGCCCACCTGGAGCGCGGCGGCGTCGGTGTACAGCATCAGCCAGACCTCGGAGGAGACCTGGGTGCCGGAGGCGCCGAGCCAGAGGAACAGCACGCAGCTGAGGATGCCGAGGAGCCAGTTCACCGCGGTCATCGGGTAGTACACGAGCATCAGCGTGTAGTTGAGCCAGCGGCCGGGAGGCATCCGGAAGAAGCTCTTCCAGTACTGCCGGAAGAGGGTCTCGTACGTCCCGCGCGACCAGCGCAGCTGCTGGGTGAAGAAGTCGGTCCAGGAGGCCGGGCCCTCGCCGACGGCGAGCACGTCCGGGGTGTAGACGGAGCGCCAGAACCGGCCGGTGGCGGGGTTGCGGCGCAGGTGCAGTTCGAAACCGGTGGCCATGTCCTCGGTGATCGAGTCGTACAGCCCGCCGACCTGGCGCAGGGCGCTGATCCGCACGGCGTTGTTGGTGCCGACGAACATCGGGGCGCCGTAGCGGTTGCCCGCGCGCTGGATCAGCGCGTGGAAGAGGTACTGCTGGGACTCGGCGGCCTTGGTGACGGCGGCGGTGTAGTTCCCGTAGACCTGCGGACCGACGACGAAGGCGGTGTCGGGGTCGCGGAAGTAGCCGAGCATCCGCTCCAGGAAGTCGGGCGTCGGGACGTGGTCGGTGTCGACCGAGGCGAAGAAGTCGTAGTCCTCCCCGTGCCCCGCCAGCCAGGAGTTGTAGTTGCCGTGCTTGGTCCTCGCGCGGTGGGCCCCTTTGCGGGTGTTCCACTCGGGTATGCCCTTGCGGGTGAAGTGCCGGACGCCCAGCTCCGCGCACAGCTCCCGGGCGGCCGGGTCGTCGCCCTCGTCGAGCAGCCAGACGTCGAGCGGTCCGGCGTGGCGGATGCCCACGGCGCCCCGGAGGGTGCTCCGCACCATGGCGAGGGGTTCCTTGCCGGGCACGTACGTCGTCAGGAACGCGACCCGGGTGCCTGGTTCGGCGGGGACCGGGACCGGATCGCGGGCCACCATGGTCGCGTGGGCGATGGACACCACGTTGACCAGCATGAAGAGCATGATCAGCGCGATGGACACGAGCATCACGGTGTCGCAGTGGACCAGCCAGCGGGCGGCGCCCTCGCGGACCGTCCAGTGGCTCGGCCAGACGAGGTAGAGGAAGAGCACGGCGGAGAGCACCGGCGCGAGCGTCATGAGCGCGACGGCGCGTATTCGATGCGGCTCGCGCGACAGGAGGGAGCGGTACTGGACCCGGTAGACACCGGTCGGACCCGCTTCCGGCTCCGTGAGCGGACCGGCGAGACGGCTGTGGGTCTCGTAGTCGAAGCCTTGCGGCCGCACGGTCCCTCCAGTGCTCGATCCAGAATCGATATTCCTACAAAAATGGACAATTCTGGGCGTGTCGAACGGGATGCGGCCGAGCGGGCGATTCTCGGTTCCGACCCTCCCCGCTGAGCCGAACGGGGGACCCGGGCCGCCGGTGGGATCCGGGCAGCCGCGGGTGATTCGGGCGAGCCCGAATCACTGGGGTGGGTGCGAGGGCGGCGGCAGGCTGCGGGGCATGGCTTCCGCACCCCCGGGCTACGGCGCGGCCTTCCGCGTCCGCGAGTTCCGCTCCGTCTTCGCCGCCCACCTCCTCTCCGTCCTCGGCCTCGTCGTCGCGGAGATCTCGCTCACGGTCCTGGTCTTCCGGGCGACCGGCTCCCCGCTCCTGAGCGCCCTCACCTTCGCCCTCGGCTTCCTCCCCTACGCCCTCGGCGGCACGCTCCTCGCCGGGATCGCCGACCGCCGTCCCGCCCGCCGGGTGCTCGTCGTCTGCGACCTCGTCTGCGCGCTGTGCGCCGCCGCGATGGTGCTGCCGGGGACGCCCGTCGCCCTGCTCTTCGTGCTGCGCTGCGCCATGGCCTTCGTCGCGCCGCTCTTCCAGGGCACCCGCGCCGCCTCGCTCGCCGACATCCTCGGCGACGGCGACGCCTTCGTCCTCGGCCGCTCGCTGCTGCGGATGGTGGCCCAGAGCGCCCAGCTCGTCGGCTTCGGCGTCGGCGGGATCCTGCTCATCGCGGTCCCGCCGCGCGGGGCGATCGCGATCACCGCCGCGACCTTCGTCTGCTCCGCGCTGCTGCTGCGGTTCGGGACCCGCGCCCGTCCGGCCCGGGCCGCCGGCGCCGGTCGGACCTCGCCCTTCGCCGCGGTCCGGGCCGTCTTCGGCGACCGCCGGCTGCGCGCGGTCACCCTGATGTTCTGGCTGCCGCCGCTCTTCGTCGTCGTACCGGAGGCGCTGATGGCGCCGTACGTCGAGCACCTCGGCGCCGGCACGGCCGCGCTCGGCCTGCTGATGTGCGCGATGCCCGTCGGCACCATCGCCGGCGAACTCTGGGCGGGCTCCGCGCTCGGCGCCGGCGCCCGCTCCCGGATCGTGGCCCCGCTGGCGACCGTGGGCCTGCTGCCGCTGCTCGGGTACGCCGTCCGCCCGGGGGTGTGGCCGCTGGCGGCCCTCCTGCTGGCCGCCGGCCTGGCGCACGCCTACACCCTCGGCCTCGACCAGTGGTACGTCGACGCGGTCCCCGACGAACTGCGCGGGCGGGCCATGACCCTGCTGAGCACCGGGCTGATGACCCTCCAGGGCGTGGGCATGGCCCTGGCCGGGCTCGCGGCGGAGTTCTGGCCGGTGCACGCCGTGGTGGTGGGGGCCGGGGTGCTCGGCACCGGCTGCGTGCTGTTCCTGCTGGCCGAACTGCGGGCGAGCGCCCCGGCCGGGTCGTCCGGGCCGAAGTGTGAGACGGCCCCCGCCCTCAAATGACCGGCGGGTAGGGTCGGGTGCGTGCCCAAGCCGCTCAGTCTCCCCTTTGACCCCATCGCCCGCGCCGACGAACTCTGGCAGCGGCGCTGGGGGCCGGTGCCCTCGATGGCCGCGATCACCTCGATCATGCGGGCGCACCAGATCCTGCTCGGCGAGGTCGACGCGGTGGTGAAGCCGTACGGACTCACCTTCGCGCGCTACGAGGCGCTCGTCCTGCTGACCTTCTCCAAGGCCGGCGAGCTGACGATGTCGAAGATCGGCGAGCGGCTGATGGTGCACCCGACCTCGGTGACCAACACCGTCGACCGTCTGGTCCGCTCCGGCCTGGTCGCCAAGCGCCCCAACCCGAACGACGGCCGCGGCACGCTCGCCTCGATCACGGACAAGGGGCGCGAGGTCGTGGAGTCGGCGACCCGGGACCTGATGGCGATGGAGTTCGGGCTGAGCGCCTACGACGCGGAGGAGTGCGGCGAGATCTTCGCGCTGCTGCGGCCGCTGCGGGTGGCCGCGGACGACTTCGACGAGAAGTAGGCCGGGCCGCCGAGCCCCCGGACGACGCCCGGGAGGGGCCGCCACCCCCGTCAAGATCGCGCAAAACGGACGGTTACGCTCGTGTTCATGAAACGAAGCGTGCTGACCCGCTACCGGGTGATGGCCTTTGCCACCGCAGTGATGCTGCTGGTGCTGTGCACCTGCATGATTTTCAAGTACGGCTTCGACAAGGGCGCCGACTTGACCTTCGTGGTCTCCCAGGCCCACGGCGTGCTCTTCATGATCTACCTGGTCTTCGCCTTCGACCTCAGCTCCAAGGCCAAGTGGTCCTTCGGCAAGATGCTGTGGGTCATGGTCTCCGGCACGATCCCGCTCGCCGCGTTCTTCGTCGAGCGCACGGTCCGCGCCGAGATCGAGCCCCTGGTGAGCGGCGCCCCCGTGCCCGCGACCGCCAAGGTCTGAGGCCGCCGCTCCGCACTGGAGCGGCGCTGGATTTCCTCCACCCCGGGACGACTTCCCGGGGTGGGGCATCGACATTTACTAGGACGTCCTAGTAAATTCGAAGCATGGACGCTGACGCCATCGAGCAAGGCCGCCTTCGCTGGCAGGCCCGTTACGACAGGGCCCGCATTCGCGAGGCCGACTTCACCACGCTCTCCGGCGACGATGTCGAACCGGTGTACGGCCCCCGGCCCGGAGACACCTACGAAGGTTTCGAGCGCATCGGCTGGCCGGGGGAGTACCCGTACACCCGGGGCCTGCACGCCACCGGCTACCGCGGGCGGACCTGGACCATCCGGCAGTTCGCCGGCTTCGGCAACGCCGAGCAGACCAACGAGCGCTACAAGATGATCCTGGCGGCGGGCGGCGGCGGCCTCTCGGTCGCCTTCGACATGCCGACCCTGATGGGCCGCGACTCCGACGACCCGCGCGCCCTCGGCGAGGTCGGGCACTGCGGCGTCGCCATCGACTCCGCCGCCGACATGGAGGTCCTGTTCAAGGACATCCCGCTCGGCGACGTCACCACCTCGATGACGATCAGCGGGCCCGCCGTGCCGGCCTTCTGCATGTACCTCGTCGCCGCCGAGCGCCAGGGCGTCGACCCCGCCGTCCTCAACGGCACGCTGCAGACGGACATCTTCAAGGAGTACATCGCGCAGAAGGAGTGGCTCTTCGAACCCGAGCCGCACCTGCGCCTCATCGGCGACCTGATGGAGTACTGCGCGAAGGGCATCCCCGCCTACAAGCCGCTCTCCGTCTCCGGCTACCACATCCGCGAGGCCGGGGCGACGGCCGCGCAGGAGCTGGCGTACACCCTCGCGGACGGCTTCGGCTACGTCGAACTCGGGCTCTCGCGCGGCATGGACGTGGACGTCTTCGCGCCCGGCCTGTCCTTCTTCTTCGACGCGCACCTCGACTTCTTCGAGGAGATCGCCAAGTTCCGTGCCGCCCGCCGGATCTGGGCGCGCTGGATGAAGGAGGTCTACGGGGCGAAGTCCGACAAGTCCATGTGGCTGCGGTTCCACACCCAGACGGCCGGGGTCTCCCTCACCGCCCAGCAGCCGTACAACAACGTCGTGCGCACGGCCGTCGAAGCGCTGGCGGCGGTCCTCGGCGGCACCAACTCCCTGCACACCAACGCCCTCGACGAGACCCTCGCGCTGCCGAGCGAGCAGGCCGCCGAGATCGCGCTGCGCACGCAGCAGGTGCTGATGGAGGAGACCGGGGTGGCCAATGTGGCCGACCCGCTCGGCGGTGCCTGGTACGTCGAGCAGCTCACCGACCGGATCGAGGCGGACGCCGAGAAGATCTTCGAGCAGATCAAGGAGCGCGGGCTGCGCGCCCATCCGAACGGGCAGCACCCGATCGGGCCGATCACCTCGGGCATCCTGCGCGGCATCGAGGACGGTTGGTTCACCGGAGAGATCGCCGAGTCGGCCTTCCAGTACCAGCGTTCGCTGGAGAAGGGCGACAAGCGGGTCGTCGGCGTCAACGTGCACCACGGCTCCGTCACCGGCGACCTGGAGATCCTCCGGGTCAGCCACGAGGTCGAGGTGGTCCAGGTCCGCGAACTGGCGGAGCGCAAGGCCCGCCGGGACGACGCGAAGGTGCGGGCCGGTCTGGACGCGATGCTGGCCGCCGCGCGCGACGGCTCGAACATGATCCCGGCCATGCTGGACGCCGTACGGGCCGAGGCCACGCTCGGCGAGATCTGCAACGTGCTCCGGGACGAGTGGGGCACCTACACGGAGCCGCCCGGCTTCTGATCCCGTCCCTCGACGAGATCGCGCCCCGACGGCGGGCCCCCGAAGTGCCGGGGGCCCGCCGTCAGTCCGTACCGGCGGCGCCCGCGCCCAGCAGGCCGTGCATCAGCAGGGCGGTGAAGGTGGCGACCCAGAGCTCGTCCACCGGTTCGGCGCTCACCAGGGCGCGGTGCACCACGGTGCCCGCGATGACGTCGAAGATCAGGTCCGTGCTGCGCCCCGCGAGGTGCGGGTCCGGCTCGTGGGGGAGCTCGCCGCGGGCCTGGGCGCGTTCCCGGCCCAGCACGACGAGACGTTTCTGCCGGTCCACGATCGCCGACCGGATCCGGTCGCGCAGCGCCTCGTCGTGGGTGGACTCGGAGACCACCGCCATGAGCGCCGTACGGGCCTCCGGGCGCCGCAGCAGCTCCGCGAAGCGCAGGACGACGTACTCGATGTCGCCCTGGAGCGAGCCCCGGTCGGGGAGTTCGAGGGAGTCGAAGAGCTCGGCGACGGCGTCCACGACCAGCTCGCTCTTGCCCGCCCAGCGCCGGTAGAGCGTGGTCTTGGCGACCCCGGCCCGGGTCGACACGTCGCCCATGGTCAGCTTGGACCAGCCGAGTTCCACCAGCGCGTCCCGGGTGGCGGCGAGGATCGCGGCGTCCGCGGTGGCGCTGCGGGGGCGGCCGGTGCGGCCGGAACCGGAGACGGGGTTGCGCATGGACGGTGACCATACCCGCCAGTAGTGCAACCGGGACGACCCCGGACGGTGTGGTTCAGATCACGGGGCGCGAGGGCCCGTGGGGAGTTACGCTACGGCTCGTAGCGTAAGAGCGACAACCACGCGAAGCTACGGCGCCAGGTGGGGACCCGGCGCCACAGCAGTTCAGGTGCACGGCAGTTCGGACGGGGTCCGGCCGTGGTGAGCAGTGCAGTTTTACGACGTCTTTCACGAGGTCTTTTCGTCGGCGCGCGCACACGGGGGAGGATGTACGCATGCAGCCCAGAAACATGTCCATGAGCGGCGTCGTCGACCTCGCCGCGGTGAAGGCGGCCGGCGAGGCCAAGGCGAAGGCGGAGCAGGCGCGCGCGGCCGCGGCCCGGCAGGGCGGCGGCTCCGACGCCGGCGTCCCCGGTGCCGTGGCGCCGTCGGCGCTCGTCATCGATGTCGACGAGGCCGGTTTCGAACTCGACGTGCTCGAACTCTCCCACCAGGTACCGGTCGTCATCGACTTCTGGGCCGAGTGGTGCGAGCCGTGCAAGCAGCTCAGCCCGGTGCTGGAACGCCTGATCACCGGGGCCAACGGCCGACTGGTTCTGGCCAAGATTGACGTCGACGCCAACCAGATGCTGATGCAGCAGTTCGGCGTCCAGGGCATTCCCGCCGTGTTCGCGGTCGTCGCCGGTCAGGCGCTGCCGCTGTTCCAGGGCGCGGTGCCCGAGCAGCAGATCCGCGAGACCCTCGGCCAGCTCATCCAGGTCGCCGAGGAGCGCTACGGCCTCACCGGCATCGTGGTGGACCCCTCCGGCGGCGGCGCCGCGGGCGCCGGTGGCGCGGAAGAGGAGCCGGCAGGCCCGTACGACGCGCTGCTCGAAGCGGCCGTCGTCGCGTTGGACGGCGGTGATCTGGGCGGAGCCGTCCAGGCCTACAAGAACGTACTGGCCGACGATCCGGCCAACAGCGAGGCCAAGCTGGGTCTGGCCCAGGCCGAACTCCTCCAGCGGGTGCAGCACATGAACCCGCAGGAAGTGCGCGCCGCGGCGGCCGCCAACCCGACCGATCCGGCGGCGCAGATCGCCGCGGCCGACCTGGACATGGCCGGCGGTCACGTCCAGGACGCCTTCGGGCGCCTGGTGGACGCGGTGCGCGTCACGGCGGGTGACGACCGGGACGCGGTGCGGGTCCGGCTGCTGGAGCTGTTCGAGGTCATCGGCGCGGACGACCCGCGGGTCCCGGCGGCGCGCACGGCGCTGGCGCGGGTGCTCTTCTAGGGCCGCCCCGGGGCCGCTCCCGCGGCCCGCTCGGGTGTCGGTGGACCGCCGACGATTTATTGACACGGAGATAAACAGCGGCCGCGCTTTGCCAAAACTTGGCAATCGCGGCCGCTGTTACTCGTAGTAAGCCGAACCCCGTGAACTGTCCGGTTGGTTCGCTCTTCCGCCCATCTGTCGTGGCCATGGGTGACACCCTGTGTTGCTGCTCGACGGCGACGTGTCGCACGGGGGTTATCCAGCCGTTACCCGCCAGTAACGAACCCCCTTGTGCCCCGGCCGGTAATGGACAACGATCGGCCACGCTCGGTCCATCCCGCAGCGCCGGTCACCCGGAACCGCGAGGATGGGTCCCCACCGAGCGGCCGGTGGCAGTGACACCGGCCGTGGGACAGGGGGGTCGCCACCGTCCGGTGGTGCCTGTCCTCATCAGGTTGCGCGAACGCGTGGCCCAGTGGTTGTCGCTCGGGGGTGATCGCCGGTGTTCCTGACGCGGCACAGCCGTGACTCGGCCGCCTGCGCTCCTTCCCGAGGACGTAGCACTTCTCCCATCCCAGGACGGGCAGGGCCCGGACCGGAGATGTACGTCCGATGAGGAGGAACAACATGAATTCCCAGGTTCGTGGTGGGACCAGATGGAAGCGCTTCGCTCTCGTCATGGTGCCGAGCATCGCGGCCACCGCCGCGGTGGGTGTGGGTCTGGCGCAGGGCGCTCTCGCGGCGTCCTTCAGCGTCTCGGGCCAGGACTTCAAGGTGTCGGCCGACGAGCTCGTCGGTGACAACCTGATCCAGTACGGCAGCGTGGCCAAGGGCAAGACCATCGGCGACCCCAACAAGGACGCCTACCACCCGGTCACCATCTCCGGGTTCAGTCACGCCGAGATCACCAACATGTGCCAGTCGCTGGTCACCCCGGTGCCCGGCCTCGGCAACATCACCCTGCAGCTGCGGACGGGCAACAAGGGCCGTCCCGCCGTCGCGGAGAACCTCTACCTCGATGTCGCCGAGCTGGACGCGGACGCCAAGTTCGAGCAGCTCGACATCGGTGTCGCGGTGGGCGACCCGAGCCACACCACCAAGCCGGTGGCGGGCACCGTGGCGGACAACGGTCTCTTCTCGCAGCGCGCGAAGAAGGCCACGCTGAGCAACGTGCGGCAGAAGGCATGGGCGACGACGGCGGGCACCTTCACGCTGCCGGACCTCAAGCTGCGTCTGCTCAGCGGCGACCAGCCGTGCTACCAGGACGCCAAGTAGTCCGTCCGGTCGCTTGAACCGGCCGGGTGGGCGCGGTGGCGGATCCGCCGCCCCGTCCGCCCGTCCGGGCGCTCCACGTAGTTCTCCGTACGACCGTTTTCAGGGAGCTGTTGTCCATGTACCCCGAGGCCCCCGTAACCCCGGCAGATGATCACTGGCTCACGGCGCTCCGGTACCGGTTCCGCGCCTGGCGCGGGGCCCGGCCGTTCTGGGCGGGATTCTTCACGCTGCTCGGCGGCATCCCGATCGCGTACTTCCCGTACGCGGACGTCCGGTTGGGCAACATCACGATCGCCATGGCGACGACGGCCGGCGCGGGCTCACTGATCATCGGTGTCCTGCTGGTCACGCTCGGCCTGGCCCTCTGGTTCCAGCAGAGCATCAGGATCTTCGCCGGTGTCGCCACGATCCTGCTCGGACTGGTGTCCCTGCCGGTGTCCAACATCGGTGGCTTCATGCTCGGCTTCCTGGCGGCACTGATCGGCGGCTGCCTCGCCCTGGCATGGGCACCCGGCAGGCCCGTCGAGCCCGAGGTCGACCTGCCCGCTCCCCGTGAGGCGGAAACGGACCACGCTTCCCAGACGACTGCCCACGCCGATGGCGGGAGGAACAGTGCGGGGTGACGAAACGCAAAGGGGCCAGTCCCCGGGCGAAGAGTCCCGTGAGAGAAGGGGCCCGCGCCACGCGGCGCCCAGGAAGTCGCTGCTGACCAAGCTCCAGATACCCGTCGGCAAGACGATGGCGCTGGCGGCGATGCCGACCGCGGTCTTCGTCGGGATGGGCATGGCGCCGAAGATGGCGCTGGCCGACGACAAGGAGATCCCGTTCGCGCCCGGACCGTGCGTCACGCGGTCCGACGAGCCCACGGAATCGCCCTCCCCGTCGGCATCGACCTCCAAGAGCCCCTCCCCGAGTACGTCGCCCAGCGCGACCCCCTCGGCGGGCGTCCCGGTGGTCCCGGCTCCCTCGGCCTCCGCGTCGGCGGCCAAGCCCGCGGCCAAGCAGGGTGGTAGCGCGTCGCAACCGGCGAAGCCGGGGGCCGCCTCCGCCTCGCCGTCCGCGAGCGCCTCCCCGTCGGCGACCAAGACCCCGAACCCGCTGGACCCGCTGGGTCTGGGCGACACGGTCAAGGACTTCTTCGACGAGCTCGGCAAGCCCCTCAAGGGTGCCAAGGGCGCGGCCACGCCGGCGCCCGCCACCACCCCGAGCGCGAAGCCGAAGCCCGACCCGGCCGCGGACTCGATCCGGGAGGCGGCGAAGAACGCCGGCGTCTCGGTCTCGGAGCTGTCGCAGGACGTCAAGGACACCGCGAAGACGGCGAAGGACGAGACGGGCGCGTCGGACGACGAGAAGGATGCCAAGGACGCCAAGGACAAGGACGCGAAGGACAAGGACAAGGACGGCAAGGCCGACGACGGCAAGACGGTCGACGGCAAGACGCCCTTCCCCTGCCCGACCCTGGACGCCCAGGCCCTGGCCAACGCCAAGCTGGAGCAGAGCGCGCCGGTCCTGCCCGACGAGCCCTGGTACCTCGACAGCTCGCTGCTGACCCTCTACGGCCTGGACTACGCGGGCATCGTCGAGGTGAAGACGGCGAACGGCACCACCAAGAAGGTCCTGAAGTTCACGGCGGACTCGCTCGACATCAAGGACCTCTACCAGACGGTCGGCAAGAGCGGGAACGTCGCGCACCTCAAGTCCCGTCCGGGCTCCACGTCCACGATCCGCGGCGGCACGGTGACGATGTACACCGAGAGCCTGAAGGGGAACCTGTTCGGGCTCATCCCGATCGAGTTCACCCCGAACACCCCGCCGCCGCTGAACGTCCCCTTCGCGTTCTTCACGAACGTCAAGGTCGTCCAGGCGGGCCAGTTCGGCGGCAACCTGACCGTTCCGGGTCTGCACAACTACATGGGCCCGCCGGAGTAGGAACCGTGACGCACCGAGGGCGGCACCCCGATCGATCGGGGTGCCGCCCTCGCGTTGCGTGCGGTGGAGGCGCGGCGCGGGCGCCACGCACGTCGACGCCACCTCGCGCATCCAGACCGTGACGGACGACAGCAATCCCCGGCTGGCCGAGCTGCTGCGCGCATTCACCG
>NZ_JBVHUE010000018.1:0-185710 GCF_055565515.1 Streptomyces sp. NPDC028419
GTACGGGCGGCCCCGTGCCCGCGGAACAAGTAACCCGGCTCCGCCGGGCACCGGGCTCCGCCCGGACCCGCGCCTCAAACGCCGGCGAGGCTGGAATGGCCGCCGGTGAGGCTGGGGTGCGCGCCGGCGGGGCTGGGGTGGCCGCCGGTGAGGCGGAGGTGGCCGCCGGCGAGGCTGGAATGCGCGCCGGTGAGGCTGGGGTGGCTGCCGGCGGGGCCGGGGTGCGCGCCGGCGAGGCTGGAATGGCCGCCGGTGAGGCTGGGGTGGCTGCCGGCGAGGGGGAGGGGGCCGGGGGCATTCGGCAGATGCCCCTTAGGGGGTCCCGGCAGGCGGGCGGGCCACCGATCGGCTCGGCGACGTACGCTCTCTTCCCGTGGAACACACGCCGAGCGACCCGCAACCCCCCGCCGCCCCCATCCGGGTGCTCCTCGCCGACGACCAGGCCCTGCTCCGCAGCGCCTTCAAGGTGCTGGTCGACTCCGAGCCCGACATGGAGGTCGTCGGGGAGGCCGCCGACGGCGCGCAGGCCTACGCCCTGGCCCGCGAGCACCGCGCCGACGTGGTCCTCATGGACATCCGGATGCCCGGCACCGACGGTCTCGCCGCCACCCGGATGATCAGCGCCGACCCGGAACTCGCCGGCGTGCGCGTGGTGATGCTGACGACCTTCGAGGTCGACGAGTACGTCGCCGCGGCCCTCCGGGCGGGCGCCTCCGGCTTCCTCGGCAAGGGCGCCGAGCCCGACGAGCTGCTGAGCGCCATCCGGATCGCGGTCGCCGGCGAGGCGCTGCTCTCCCCGGCCGCCACCAAGGGCCTCATCGCCACCTTCCTCGCCCAGGGCGGCGGCGCCCCGCCGACCGCCGCCGCGGGCGTCCACGCCGAACGGCTCGCCGCCCTGACCGGCCGCGAGCGCGAGGTGCTCGGCCTGGTCGCGGGCGGCCTGTCCAACGACGAGATCGGCGGCCGGCTGGAGGTCAGCCCGCTCACCGTGAAGACCCACGTGAACCGCGCGATGGCCAAGCTCGGCGCCCGGGACCGGGCCCAATTGGTGGTCATCGCATACGAATCGGGCCTGGTGCGGCCCCGCGCGGAGTAGATCGGGGCAGTGGGGCGTACTGCGGGCGCGGTACACGCGGGATAAGGACGGGACCTGCGGGCGACGCCCGGGCGCCGTGGCGGGGGAGAAGGTGGGACGACCCTCGCTCCACGCGCTCAATTCGGCAGAGAGATCTCACCCATGTCCTGGCTGTCCCGCTTCAGCCTTGCCCAACGGGCACTGATCGGCCTCGTGTCGATCGTCGCGCTCCTGTTCGGCGCCCTAGCCATCCCCCAGCTCAAGCAGCAACTGCTGCCCTCCATCGAGCTGCCGATGGTGTCCATCCTCGCGCCGTACCAGGGCGCCTCGCCCGACGTGGTCGAGAAGCAGGTCATCGAACCGATCGAGGCCACCCTCAAGGGCGTCGACGGCATCACCGGCATCACCTCCACCGCCAGCGAGGGCAACGCCCTCATCACGGCCAAGTTCGACTTCGGCGACAGCGGCACCAAGCAGCTCGTCGCCGACGTCCAGCAGGCCGTCAACCGGGCCCGCGTCCGGCTGCCCGCCGACGTCGACCCGCAGGTCGTGGCCGGCTCCACCGACGACATGCCCACCGTCGTCCTCGCCGCCACCTCCGACAAGGACCAGCAGGCCCTCGCCGACCAGCTCCAGCGCAGCGTCGTCCCCGTCCTGGAGGACATCCCGGGCGTCGGCCAGGTCAGCGTCAACGGCGTCCAGGACCTCCAGGTCACCGTGACCCCGGACCAGGCGAAGCTGGCGGCCGCCGGCCTCGACACGGCCGCGCTCGCCAAGGGCCTGGAAGCGGGCGGCGCCACCATGCCCGCCGGTTCCTTCGACGAGGCGGGCAAGAACCGCACCGTCCGCGTCGGCGGCGGCTACACCTCCCTCGCCCAGCTGGAGGACCTGCGCCTGAGCGCGGGCCCGGCACCGGGCGGCGCGGCACCGACCGGCGCGGCACCGACCGGCAAGCCGGCGGTCCGCCTCGGCGACGTCGCCACCGTGAAGCAGGAGCCCGCCAAGGCCGTCTCCATCACCCGCACCAACGGCAAGCCCAGCCTGGCCGTCGTCCTCACGATGGACAAGGACGGCAGCTCCGTCGCCATCTCCGACGCCGTCAAGGACAAGCTGCCCGAGCTGCGCACCGCCCTCGGCGCCGGCGCCGGCCTCACGATGGTCAGCGACAACGGCCCGGCCGTCGCCACCGCCATCTCCAGCCTCACCACGGAGGGCCTGCTCGGCCTGGTCTTCGCGGTGATCGTGATCCTGGTCTTCCTCGCCTCGATCCGCTCGACCCTGGTCACCGCGGTCTCCATCCCGCTGTCCATCGTGCTCGCGCTGATCGTGCTGTGGACCCGCGACCTGTCGCTGAACATGCTGACGCTGGGCGCGCTCACCATCGCCATCGGCCGCGTCGTGGACGACTCCATCGTGGTCCTGGAGAACATCAAGCGGCACCTGTCCTACGGCGAGGAGCGCGAGGCCGCGATCATCACCGCGGTCAAGGAAGTGGCCGGCGCGGTCACCTCCTCGACGCTCACCACCGTCGCCGTCTTCCTGCCGATCGGTCTCGTCGGCGGCATGATCGGCGAGCTGTTCAGCTCCTTCTCGCTCACCGTGACCGCGGCCCTGCTGGCCTCGCTGCTGGTGTCCCTGACGGTCGTACCGGTCCTGTCGTACTGGTTCCTCAGCGCCCCCAAGGGCGTGGACGGGGCAACCCCCACCGACCCGGCCGCCGTGGACGCCGTCCGGCGGGCCGCCGAGGAGAAGGAGTCGCGCAGCCGGCTCCAGACCTTCTACGTGCGGGTGCTGCGCTTCGTCGCGCGCCGCCGCCTGGCCACCGTGGCCGTCGCGTGCGTGCTCCTCGTCGCCACCTTCGCCATGGCCCCGCTGCTGAAGACCAACTTCTTCGACAAGGGCGAGCAGGACGTCCTGACCATCAAGCAGGCGCTGGCCCCCGGCACCTCCTTGTCCGCCTCCGACGAGGCGAGCCGCAAGGTGGAGAAGGTCCTCGCGGGCACCGCCGGCGTCAAGGACTACCAGGTCACCGTCGGCTCCTCCGGCTTCATGGCGGCCTTCGGCGGCGGTACGGGCACCAACCAGGCGTCCTACCAGGTGACCCTGAAGGACGCCAAGGACGGCGAGGCCGTCCAGAAGCGCATCGAGACCGACCTGGCCAAGCTCGACGGCATCGGCCGGACCACCGTCTCGGTGGGCGCGGCCTTCGGCAACACGGACCTCAGCGTGGTCGTCAAGGCGGGCGACGCCGGTGTCCTCGCCAAGGCCGCCGAGCAGGTCCGCGCCGAGGTCGCCAAGCTCAAGGACGTCAGCGACGTCCAGAGCGACCTCTCCCAGTCGGTGCCCCGCATCTCGGTCACCGCCAACGCCAAGGCCGCCGACGCGGGCCTGAGCCAGGCCGCCCTCGGCGGACTCGTCGCCCAGGCCGTCCAGGGCACCCCCGCGGGCAAGGCCTTCCTCGGCAACACCGAGCGCAACGTGGTCATCGCCTCCGGGCAGCCCACCAAGACCCTCGCCGAACTCCAGGCACTGCCGGTCGGACCCGTCAAGCTCGGTGACATCGCCGACGTCAAGGTGGTCCCGGGCCCGGTCGCGATGACCCGGATCGACGGCGCCCGCGCCGCCACCATCACGGCCAAGCCGAACGGCGACAACACCGGCGCGGTCAGCACCGAGCTGAGCGCCAAGCTCAAGGCCCTGCACCTGCCCGACGGGGCCACCGCCACCATCGGCGGCGTCTCCTCCGACCAGGACGACGCCTTCGGCTCGCTGGGCCTGGCCATGCTCGCGGCCATCGCGATCGTGTTCATGCTGCTGGTGGCGACCTTCCGCTCGCTCGTCCAGCCGCTGATCCTGCTGGTCTCCGTGCCCTTCGCGGCCACCGGCGCGCTCGGTCTGCTCCTGGTCACCGGCACCCCGATGGGCGTGCCCGCGATGATCGGCATGCTGATGCTCATCGGCATCGTGGTGACCAACGCGATCGTCCTGATCGACCTGGTCAACCAGTACCGCGCCCAGGGCCTCGGGGTCGTCGAAGCCGTCGTCGAGGGCGGTCGCCACCGTCTGCGCCCGATCCTGATGACGGCCCTGGCGACCATCTTCGCCCTGCTCCCGATGGCGCTCGGCGTCACGGGCGGCGGCGGCTTCATCTCGAAGCCGCTCGCCGTGGTGGTCATCGGCGGCCTGGTCAGCTCCACCCTGCTGACCCTCCTCCTGGTCCCGGCCATCTACACGATGGTGGAACTGCGCAAGGAGCGCCGCGCGGCCAAGCGCGCCTCGAAGCGCACCCCCCACCCGACCCCCACCCCCGCCCAGGAGCCCGACGAAAGCCCCGTCAGGGTCTGACGGCACGGACGCACGACAACGCCGATGGGCCGCCCCCTCGTGGAGGGGGCGGCCCATCGGCGTTGGTGCGGGCGCTCGGTTACGGGAGGGCGAGCATGCGTTCCAGGGCGAGCTTGGCGAAGCTCTCGGTCTCCTTGTCCACCTGGATCTGGTTGACGAGGTTGCCCTCGGCCAGGGACTCCAGGGTCCACACCAGGTGGGGGAGGTCGATGCGGTTCATGGTCGAGCAGAAGCAGACCGTCTTGTCGAGGAAGACGACTTCCTTGTCCTCGGCAGCGAATCGATTCGCCAGGCGGCGGACCAGGTTCAGCTCGGTGCCGATGGCCCACTTGGAGCCGGCCGGGGCCGCCTCCAGCGCCTTGATGATGTACTCCGTCGAGCCGACGTAGTCCGCGGCGGCCACGACCTCGTGCTTGCACTCGGGGTGGACCAGCACGTTCACGCCGGGGATGCGGGCGCGGACGTCCTCGACCGACTCCACGGAGAAGCGGCCGTGCACGGAGCAGTGCCCGCGCCACAGGATCATCTTGGCGTTCCGCAGCTGCTCGACCGTCAGGCCGCCGTTCGGCTTGTGCGGGTTGTACAGGACGCAGTCGTCCAGGGACATGCCCATGTCGCGGACGGCGGTGTTGCGGCCGAGGTGCTGGTCGGGCAGGAAGAGGACCTTCTCGCCCTGCTCGAACGCCCAGTCCAGGGCCCGCTTCGCGTTGGAGGACGTACAGATCGTGCCGCCGTGCTTGCCGGTGAAGGCCTTGATGTCGGCGGAGGAGTTCATGTACGAGACGGGCACCGTGACGTCGGCGATGCCGGCCTCGGTCAGCACGTCCCAGCACTCCGCGACCTGCTCGGCGGTGGCCATGTCGGCCATCGAGCAGCCGGCGGCCAGGTCCGGCAGGACGACCTTCTGGTCGTCCGTGGTCAGGATGTCCGCGGACTCGGCCATGAAGTGGACGCCGCAGAAGACGATGTACTCGGCCTCCGGCTTGGCGGCCGCGTCCTTGGCCAGCTTGAAGGAGTCGCCGGTGACGTCGGCGAACTCGATCACCTCGTCACGCTGGTAGTGGTGGCCGAGGATGAAGACCTTGTCCCCGAGCTTCTCCTTGGCCGCGCGGGCTCGGGCCACCAGGTTCGGGTCCGAGGGCGAGGGCAGGTCGCCGGGGCACTCCACCCCGCGCTCGCTCTTGGGGTCGGCCTCACGGCCGAGCAGCAGCAGGGCAAGGGGCGTCGGCTGGACGTCCAAAGGCTGGGCGGTGGTCACGACACGCACCCTTTCTGTTCTGCGACTAGGGACTGCTGGAGAGGTACTTCTGTGGAGGTACTGCGACTTCTCGTCTATTTGACGTTATCTATCATAACCGCTTCACGTCACTTTGACGATGCCCGATAGTGTCGATGTGACGCATTCGCCCGGCCGGCAGGTGTGCGAGCATGAATGTCTGGAACAAGCGCCGGACCCGGAATGAATCGGCGGCCGCGCTCGTTGCCACCGACGGCAAGAGTCCGACCGACGTTTCCCTGCCCCTGCCGGGAAGCCGCCCACTTCGGGAGTGAATGCAGATGTCCGTTCAGGACGAAAAGACCACTGTGAGCGACGGCATCCTCCTGTCCGACGCCGCCGCCGAGAAGGTCAGGACGCTGCTGGAGCAGGAAGGCCGCGAGGACCTGGCGCTTCGCGTCGCCGTCCAGCCCGGCGGTTGCTCCGGCCTGCGCTACCAGCTCTTCTTCGACGAGCGCTCCCTCGACGGCGACGTGGTCAAGGACTTCGACGGCGTCAAGGTCGTCACGGACCGGATGAGCTCTCCGTACCTGCACGGTGCGTCGATCGACTTCGTCGACACGATCGAGAAGCAGGGCTTCACGATCGACAACCCGAACGCCACGGGCTCCTGCGCCTGCGGCGACTCGTTCAGCTAGTCCCTGAGCCGTCAGGCACAGACGCACGGAGGGGCCCGACCGCCATCAGACGGTCGGGCCCCTCCGTGCGTGCGGGTGCCGGTCCCCGGCTACTGGCGGGGCAGC
The DNA here is from genome assembly GCF_055565515.1 of Streptomyces sp. NPDC028419. Taxonomy (NCBI): domain Bacteria; kingdom Bacillati; phylum Actinomycetota; class Actinomycetes; order Kitasatosporales; family Streptomycetaceae; genus Streptomyces; species Streptomyces sp. NPDC028419. The sequence goes on from NZ_JBVHUE010000018.1 coordinate 6,440, forward strand.
GGCTTGCCCGTGGTCCCGTCGACCACCTTCCGGGCGCCCAGCGGCTGCTCCAGCGTCACCGACACCGACATGTCCTTGGCGAGCATGATGCAGGCCCCGCCCGGGTTCGTCGGGGTGTCCGTGATCTTCACCGTCACCGCGTCGGTGCTCTCCCGGGCCTCGGCGGCGTAGGCACTGCACGCCCCGCCCCAGAAGTTCACGGTGAGCTTCCGGTCAGCCGCGGAGTACGAGAACCCCGGCACCGTACGCCCGGTCCCCGGCGCCGGAGCCGCGTCCCGCGCCGCGGGCTGGGCCACCGTGCGGCCCGCGCCGCCCCCGCTGCCCGCGACCTCGAAGAGCCAGGCGGGCACCAGCCCGCGGGCGCCGTCCACGGTCCCCGCGGCCAGACCCAGCACCGCCGTGCGGACCGTCTCCGTCCGCGGCGGCTTCATCGGGCGCGGCTCCGGGTTGCACGGCGGGGTCTCGCCCGGTGCGATCGGGGCCTCCGGCTCCAGCGGCACGGACGTGGCGCACCCGCTCGGCCCCGTCCCGCGACCGGGGGCCGACGCGGCGTTCAGCCGGTCCAGGGCCTCCTGCGCGCCGACCACCTGCTGGTCGGTCGCCCGCACCGGTGCCTTCAGCTCGCCGCCGGCGGCCACCACCTGGCCGTCCGCGCCCACGCTCACCGTGCTCTGCCAGCCCTGCGTGGGCAGCCCGCCGACCACCGGGTCCGCGGTCACCACGCGCACCGAGCCCTTGAGCTGCCGGGCGTCCAGCTTCGCGCCCTGCTGGCCCACCGCGGCGAGCAGCGGAGCCGCCGCGGCCTTCGCCGCCTCCTCGCTCACCGGCGTACCCGCGCCCGTATCCGTACTCGTACTCGTACCCGCGCCCGTGTCCGCACCGGACACCGCGGCGGGGCCGGGGCCCTGGCCCCCGCTGGGGGCCTGCGCGCCACCGGGCAGGGTGGCGGGCCCGCAGGTGTCCTTGCCGCGCCGGCAGTCGTCCGAGCCGCCCGCCAGGTGGCGGGTGAAGGTCCAGGTCCCGGGCGCCTTGAGGTTCACCTGGAGGCGCGGGCCGGACGGATCCCCGACCACCCCCGCCTGCCACAGCTCGCCCACCAGCTTCGGGACGGCCGTGATGCCGAGGGCGCTCGCGAGCCGGGCCACCTCGGCCTCGGTGACCTCGCCGCTCGCGGCGAAGGCGGGCGCTGCGGCCGGACCCTGGGGGAGGGGGCCTTCGGCCCGGTAGGTCACCCCGGACCCGTTGGGGTCCGGTTCGCCCGGCGCGATGCCGGGGGCCGAGGGGCCGACGGAGCCGGGGGCGCCGGGAGAGGCCGCCCTGGCCGCGGCGTCGCCCGCGGACAGTGACGCCGCGGCCGCGCCCGTGCCGTCGTGGGCCGTGGTGGCCCAGTACGCCGTACCGCCGCCCGCCAGCAGGACGGCGGCCGCGACCGAGGCGACGGCCCAGCGGGGACGCCGTCGTGGGGCGCCGCCCGGCCGCGCCGCGACGTCGGCCAGTTCGGCCGTTTCGGCCGGTTCGGTGTTGTCAGTCGGACCGGAATGCTCGGTGGTCACCGGATCGCTCCTTCGCCTGCCTCGCCGTGCGTGATGCGAGTGGGACGGAACAGGAGCGAAACCGGTTCCCCGGTCCCGCGGAGGGGATCAGTACCCGTACTGCGCGGTGGAGGCGATGAGCCGCGCGGAGGCCGGCGGCACGCGGACCCCGTGGATCTGCGAGGGCGCCACCGGGGCCGGTCGGGGGCCCGCCGGGACCGACCAGTGGGGCGCCATCCGGGCGCAGTCGCCCAGCAGCCGGGCGAAGCCCGGCTGGCGCGAGACTTCCGTGGTCCGCCCGGGAGCGGTGTACTGCGGGTACCCGAAGCCATCGGTATAGGTCATGGGGGCACCGTAAGCAGCGCCACCGGTGCGAAGAAAGAGCTACTACGGGGTAGTTTCAGCCGGTCGGCCTCGCGGCGTCTACCGGGTAGGTTTGATTGTCAGCTTGCCGCCCTCCGCAGGAGCATCCACGCCGTGCGCATCGCAGTCACAGGCTCCATCGCCACCGACCACCTCATGACCTTCCCCGGCCGCTTCGCCGACCAGCTGGTCGCGGACCAGCTGCACACGGTCTCGCTCTCCTTCCTCGTCGACAACCTCGACGTGCGACGGGGCGGTGTCGGCCCGAACATCTGCTTCGGTATGGGGCAGCTCGGAAGCCGCCCGGTCCTCGTCGGCGCCGCCGGCTACGACTTCGACGAGTACCGTGCCTGGCTCGACCGCCACGGCGTGGACACCGAGTCCGTCCGGATCTCCGAAGTGCTGCACACCGCGCGCTTCGTGTGCACCACGGACGTCGACCACAACCAGATCGGCTCCTTCTACACCGGCGCCATGAGCGAGGCCCGGCTGATCGAGCTGAAGTCCGTCGCCGACCGCGTGGGCGGCCTGGACCTCGTCCTGATCGGCGCCGACGACCCCGAGGCGATGCTGCGCCACACCGAGGAGTGCCGGACGCGCGAGATCCCCTTCGCCGCCGACTTCTCGCAGCAGATCGCGCGGATGGACGGCGAGAACATCCGGACGCTGATGGAGGGGGCGACGTTCCTCTTCTCCAACGAGTACGAGAAGGGCCTCATCGAGTCGAAGTCCGGCTGGACCGACGCGGAGATCCTCACCAAGGTCGGCACCCGCGTCACCACGCTGGGCTCGAACGGCGTCAAGATCGAGCGGGTCGGCCACGATCCGATCGTCGTCGGCTGCCCCGAGGAGACCGCGAAGGTCGACCCCACCGGTGTCGGCGACGCCTTCCGCGCCGGTTTCCTCACGGGCCTGGGCTGGGGCGTCGGGCTGGAGCGCGCGGCGCAGGTCGGCTGCATGCTGGCGACCCTCGTCATCGAGACCCTCGGCACCCAGGAGTACACCCTGGCCCGCGCCCACTTCATGGAGCGCTTCGCCAAGGCCTACGGCCCGGAGGCCGCGGCCGAGGTCCAGGCGCACCTGGCGTAACGACGCGACGCGGCGCCGTTCACACCAGGCGCCGCACCGTGTGAGCGACCCCCACCCCACCCGGGGCGGGGGTCGCTCCCACGTACTCCTGGCCCCGCATCCCGCACCACGCCGGAATGTCCAGCCGCGCCACCTCGTCGTCCGACAGGACCGTGACCGTCCCGCCGACCGCCACGCCCCCGATCGCGTTCCCCAACTCGATCACCGGCTGCGGGCACCGCAGCCCGAGCGCGTCGACGACCAGCGAATCGGCCGGTTCCGGCGCTCCCGCCGGCTGCGCGGACGGCGCCACGCCCAGCCGCGTCCGCACCCCGGCCACCACCCCCGGCAGCACCTCCAGGAAGCCGTTCACCTCCTGCGCCGTCGTGCCCACCGGCAGCGAGATCCGGACGTTCCCCTCCGAGAGCACCCCCATCGCCTTGAGCACGTGGCTCGGGGTCAGCGTCGAGCTGGTGCACGAGGACCCGGACGACACCGAGTACCCGGCCCGGTCCAGCTCGTGCAGCAGGATCTCCCCGTCGACGTAGAGGCAGGAGAAGGTGACCAGGTGCGGCAGCCGCCGCAGCGGATCGCCGACCACCTCGACGTCCGGGACCAACCGCGCCACCCGCCGCCGGATCCGGTCCACCAGGACGCCGAGCCGCTCCGACTCGGCCTGCGCGTCCGCCCGTACGGCCCTCAGCGAGGCCGCGGCCGCCACGACGGCCGGGATGTTCTCGAAGCCGGGGGAGCGGCCCGACTCCCGTTCCCCGCCCGGGCCTTGGGGCGCGAAGCGGACCCCCTTGCGGACGGCCAGCAGGCCGACCCCGGGCGGGCCGCCCCACTTGTGCGCGCTCGCGGTCAACAGCGACCAGCCCTCGGGCGCCGGACCCCAGGGCAACGACTGCGCCGCGTCCACGAGCAGCGGGACCCCGGCCGCCCGGCAGCGCTCGGCCACTTCCGGCACCGGCTGGACCGTCCCCACCTCGTGGTTGGCGGACTGCAGGGCGGCCAGCGCGGTGTCGGGGCGCAGCGCGCTTTCGAACACCCGCGGATCCACCGCTCCGGTGCGGTCGACCGGGACTTCGGAGAAGGAGCCCCCGCGTGACTCGACTGCCGCCGCCGAATGGAGGACAGAACTGTGTTCGACCGCGGACACCACGAGGTGCGCGCCGACGCGCCGACGGCCCGCCAGGGCGCCTTCGACGCCCGCGTGAACGGCGTGCGTCCCCGAAGGAGTGAAGACGAGTTCGTCCGGGCGGCACCCGACGGCCTCGGCCGCCGCCTCCCGCGCCGCGTCCAGCAGCAGCCGGGCCCGCCTGCCCTCCCGGTAGAGCCGGGCCGGGTCGGCCCAGCCCTCGTCCAGCGCGGCCTGTAGGGCCTGCCGGGCGACCGGGTGCAGCGGAGCGGCGGAGGCGACATCGAAGTACGGCATCCGGCCACGCTATCCGGCGGCCCCGCGCCCTTGGACGTCCGCCGAGGTCAGGGCCCGTCAGATGCCGTCCGGGCACCGCCATTCAGGTGTACGGAGGCCTTCCCCCGTACGGCGGATCCACCCCTTCGGGCGCAGTAGCGGCGCGTTGGGCACCCTCCCCGCGCGACCCCAAATAGCGTCCAGTAGGGTTTGGTCCGCATAAACATCCAAACCCCTGCCTGCGTCAGGGCCGGCGACCGACCCGAACACGGCCGCGGCCGACCGCGCGGGCCGAGACTCTCGGGAAGGCGCTACGTGAGTCCCTACGGCTCCGACCGCTCGCCGCGGCGCCCGATGCGGCGGAAGCTGCTGCAGGCGCTGACTGCGGGCGTGGTCCTGGCGACCGCCACTGGTTGCTCGTATTCATATAAGAACTTCCCCAACCTCGGTATGCCGGACCCGGTCACCAAAGAGGCGCCGATCATCCTCTCCCTGTGGCAGGGGTCGTGGGCGGCAGCGCTGATCACGGGCGTCCTGGTCTGGGGCCTGATCATGTGGAGCGTCATCTTCCACCGGCGTAGCCGGACGAAGATCGAGGTTCCGCCGCAGACCCGGTACAACATGCCGATCGAGGCCCTGTACACCGTGGTCCCGCTCATCATCGTCTCGGTGCTGTTCTACTTCACCGCGCGTGACGAGTCGAAGCTGCTCTCCCTCTCCGCCAAGCCGACGCACACGATCAACGTGATCGGCTACCAGTGGAGCTGGGGCTTCAACTACGTCGAGAACGTCGACGGCGACGCGGCGACCCCGAAGGCGGGCACGGTTCCCAAGGAACTGGCCTCCATCCCGGACCGCTTCACCAAGGACTTCCCCGCGGGCGCCGAAGGCGTCTACACCAAGGGTGTCCCCGGAGACGTGAACCCGGACAAGGCTGCGGAGGGCGTCAAGTGGCCCGGTCCGACGCTTTGGCTGCCCAAGGGTGAGAAGGTTCGCTTCATCCTGTCGTCCAACGACGTCATCCACTCCTTCTGGGTGGTCCCCTTCCTGTTCAAGCAGGACGTCATCCCGGGCCACACCAACGTCTTCGAGGTCACCCCGACCGAAGAGGGCGTCTTCATGGGCAAGTGCGCCGAGCTGTGTGGCGTCGACCACTCCCGGATGCTCTTCAACGTCAAGGTCGTCTCCCCCGAGGAGTACCGCAAGCACCTCAAGGACCTGGCGGAGAAGGGGCAGACCGGTTACCTCCCGGCCGGCATCAAGCAGACCGACCCGGCCCGCAACGCTGAGGTGAACAAACTGTGAGCATCCTCAACCAGCCTCAGGGTGCCGCCGCCGACTCGTATGAGAACGAGCTGCCGGTACGGCGCAAGCAGCCGGGCAACGTCGTCGTGAAGTGGTTGACCACCACCGACCACAAGACGATCGGCACGATGTACCTGGTCACGTCGTTCGTGTTCTTCATCATCGGCGGGATCATGGCGCTCTTCATGCGCGCCGAGCTGGCCCGTCCGGGCACGCAGATCATGTCGAACGAGCAGTTCAACCAGGCGTTCACCATGCATGGCACGATCATGCTGCTGATGTTCGCCACCCCGCTGTTCGCCGGCTTCGCGAACTGGATCATGCCGCTGCAGATCGGCGCGCCCGACGTGGCGTTCCCGCGGCTGAACATGTTCGCGTACTGGCTGTACCTCTTCGGTTCGACCATCGCGGTGGCCGGCTTCGTCACCCCCTCGGGTGCCGCCGACTTCGGTTGGTTCGCCTACTCCCCGCTGTCGGACGCCGTCCGCTCGCCGGGCATCGGCGCCGACATGTGGATCATGGGTCTGGCCTTCTCCGGCTTCGGCACGATCCTCGGTTCGGTCAACTTCATCACCACGATCATCTGCATGCGCGCTCCCGGCATGACGATGTTCCGCATGCCGATCTTCGTCTGGAACGTCCTGCTGACCGGTGTGCTGGTCCTGCTCGCGTTCCCGGTCCTCGCCGCCGCGCTCTTCGCGCTGGAGGCCGACCGGAAGTTCGGTGCGCACGTCTTCGACGCGGCCAACGGCGGCGCCTTGCTGTGGCAACACCTCTTCTGGTTCTTCGGACACCCAGAGGTGTACATCATCGCGTTGCCCTTCTTCGGCATCATTTCCGAAGTGATCCCGGTCTTCTCACGCAAGCCGATGTTCGGTTACATCGGCCTGATCGCCGCGACGATCGCGATCGCCGGCCTCTCCGTGACCGTGTGGGCCCACCACATGTACGTCACCGGTGGTGTGCTGCTGCCGTTCTTCTCCTTCATGACCTTCCTGATCGCGGTACCGACCGGTGTGAAGTTCTTCAACTGGATCGGCACCATGTGGAAGGGCTCGCTGTCCTTCGAGACCCCGATGCTCTGGGCCGTCGGCTTCCTGATCACCTTCACCTTCGGTGGTCTGACCGGCGTCATCCTGGCCTCGCCCCCGATGGACTTCCACGTCTCCGACTCGTACTTCGTCGTCGCGCACTTCCACTACGTCATCTTCGGCACCGTGGTCTTCGCGATGTTCTCCGGCTTCCACTTCTGGTGGCCGAAGTTCACGGGCAAGATGCTGGACGAGCGCCTGGGCAAGATCACCTTCTGGACGCTGTTCGTGGGCTTCCACGGCACGTTCCTGGTGCAGCACTGGCTGGGCGCCGAGGGCATGCCGCGTCGTTACGCGGACTACCTCGCCGCCGACGGCTTCACCGCGCTGAACACGATCTCGACGATCAGCTCGTTCCTGCTCGGCCTGTCGATGCTCCCCTTCATGTACAACGTCTGGAAGACGGCGAAGTACGGCAAGAAGATCGAGGTCGACGACCCGTGGGGCTACGGCCGCTCGCTCGAGTGGGCGACGTCCTGCCCGCCGCCGCGGCACAACTTCCTCACCCTGCCGCGGATCCGTTCCGAATCCCCGGCGTTCGACCTGCACCACCCGGAGATCGCGGCCCTGGACCACCTGACGGACCACGGCACGGCTCCCTCGGCGGTCACCGGCGGCAAGGAGTCCGGCAAGTGAAGATCCAGGGCAGGATGTTCCTCTGGCTCTCCCTGTTCATTCTGATCATGGCCGTCGTGTACGGCGTGTGGTCGAAGGAACCGGTCGGGACCACCGCTCTCTTCCTGGCCTTCGGCCTGAGCGTCATGATCGGCTACTACCTGGCCTTCACGGCCGCGCGCGTGGACGAGATGGCCCAGGACAACCTGGAGGCCGACGTCGCGGACGAGGCCGGCGAGCTGGGATTCTTCTCCCCGCACAGCTGGCAGCCGCTCTCGCTGGCCATCGGTGGCGCCTTCGCCTTCATGGGCGTCATCTTCGGCTGGTGGCTGATGTACTTCTCGGCGCCGCTGATCCTGATCGGTCTGTGGGGCTGGGTGTACGAGTACTACCGGGGCGAGAACGCCAACCAGTAGTCGAAAGCCGCCGCGCAACCCACTTGGGGCCCGGACACCTCGTCAGAGGAGTCCGGGCCCCTCGTTTGCAGTCACCCCGCGCGCCGTAATAGTCATATCTTCATAGCGTGGACTCATGAACCACTCACCGCGTCTTTGGACGGTAGTCGGCTGCTCCCTGCTGGTCGCGTCCCTCGGGGCCGGCGCCACCGCATGCGGGTCCGGCGACAACAACCCGCTGTCCGCCCGCCCCTACGACGCGGGCGACGAGGTCGCCTTCAATCAGGCGTCGGGCGGCCGGCCGGTCGACCCCGACCGCCCCCTCGAAGTCACCGCCAAGAAGGGCGACGGCCGGATCACCGACGTGAGCGCCGTCGACACCCACGGCCGTCACCTCGCCGGCGAGCTCTCCGCCAAGGGCGACCGCTGGCACAGCACCGCGCCGATGGCCGCGGGCGTCCGTTACACCGTCACCGTCGGCACGGAGGACGAGCGCGGCGCCCAGGGGCAGCGCACGCTGAACTTCGAGACCACCCCGGCCAAGAAGGTCGTCCACATCGAATTCGGCCCGGAGGCGGGCAAATACGGCGTCGGCCAACCCCTGACGGCCGAGCTCACCGAACCGGTCAAGGACAAGGCCGCCCGCGCCATCGTCGAGCGCGGCCTGGTCGTGGAGTCCGCGGGCAACGTGCAGGGCGCCTGGCACTGGGTGGACGACAAGAAGCTGCACTTCCGCCCCAAGGACTACTGGCCCGCCAACACCGAGGTCTCCGTACGGAGCAACCTGGAGGGCATCAAGATCGCGGACGGGCTCTACGGCGCCGCCGCGAGCTCGCTCAAGCTGGAGATCGGCGACCGCGTCGAGGTCACCACGGACGCCTCCTCGCACTACCTGACCTTCAAGCGCAACGGAGAAGTGATCAACACCATTCCGGTCACCACCGGAAAGCCCGGCTTCTCCACCCGCAACGGCGTCAAGGTCGTGCTGGGCAAGCAGTACTTCGTCCAGATGCGCGGCGACACCGTCGGCATCGGCGGCAGCGAGTACTACAACCTCCCGGTGTACTACGCCACCCGGGTGACCTGGAGCGGTGAATACGTGCACGCCGCGCCGTGGTCCGTCGGCTCCCAGGGCTACGAGAACGTCAGCCACGGCTGCACCGGCATGAGCACCGGCAACGCCGCCTGGTTCTACGAGAACATCAGCGAGGGCGACATCGTCCGGGTGATCAACAGCATCGGCGACGACATGGACCCCTTCGGCAACGGCTACGGCGACTGGAACCTCGACTGGAAGGAGTGGCGCGAAGGCAGCGCCCTCCTCAAGGGCACCCAGGACGGGCGCAGTCCCGTCGACGCGGCCCGGCTGCGCCCGCAGGTCTGAGGCGCCGTCGGATCCCGCGGGGCGCCCTTGGAAGCCCCGATCCGGCGCCACGAGCGACACAGCGGCCCCTGGAAGCCCTTAGGACGGCTTCCAGGGGCCGCTGTGCGATCTCCCGGCCCCAACGGGCCCGTTTCGAGCGCTCGGGCGCTCAGGCGTTCAGGGACAGCCGCGAGCGCAGTACGTCCGCCAGGGCCTCGGGGAAGTCCACCGGGTCGACCGGCAGCGTCACCGCGCGGTCGGCGCGGCTCCAAGTGGCCAGCCAGGCGTCCTGCGGGCGCCCGATCAGCAGCAGCACCGGGGGGCACCGGAAGATCTCGTCCTTGATCTGGCGGCACACGCCCATGCCCCCGGCCGGTACGGCCTCGCCGTCCAACACGCAGGCGTCGATGCCGCCCGCGTCCAGTTCCTTGAGGACGGCGTCCATGGTGGCGCACTCCAGGAACTCCACCGGCGGCAGGTCCGCTGCGGGCCTGCGCCCGGACGCCAGCCGCACCTGCTCCCGGGTGTTGGCGTCATCGCTGTAGAGCAGAACCCGCGCAGTCGCCCGCATTTCGTTCCTCCACGTGTCACATGAATCACGTTGATGATGTCGCGGATGCTACTCCGTCCGACACCCTGTCAACATCGGTTCGCAGGGGCCTCCGATGGGCCGTTCGGGCCTTGCACACGCCCCGGACACTCCGAACGGCACCCCCCGGGGTGAGGGCGGGATAAGCGACCGACATAATGTCGGTCGTGGCGACAGCAACGACAGTAGATACCGGGCACGCGCACCCGACGGTCAACAGGCCGAACCTCGTCAGCGTCGGAACGATCATCTGGTTGAGTTCCGAGCTGATGTTCTTCGCGGCCCTCTTCGCGATGTACTTCACCCTGCGATCGGTGATGGGCGCCGAGCATTGGGCAGAACAGGCCGAGGCCTTGAATCTGCCCTTCTCGGCGACGAACACCACGGTCCTGGTGCTTTCCTCGCTCACCTGCCAGCTCGGCGTATTCGCCGCCGAGCGCGGTGACGTGAAGAAGCTCAGGACGTGGTTCATCATCACGTTCGTCATGGGTGCGTTCTTCATCGGCGGGCAGGTGTTCGAGTACACCGAGCTGGTCAAGAAGGACGGCCTGAGTCTCTCGTCAGACCCGTACGGATCGGTGTTCTACCTGACCACCGGCTTCCACGGGCTGCACGTGACGGGCGGCCTCATCGCCTTCCTCCTGGTCCTCGGCCGGACGTACGCGGCCAAGAGGTTCACCCACGAACAGGCCACGTCGGCCATCGTCGTGTCCTACTACTGGCACTTCGTCGATGTCGTCTGGATCGGCCTCTTCGCCACGATCTACCTGATCAAGTAGCGAACACGTCGCCGGGCCCGTCCCGGCACTCCATCCAGACACACCGACGCAGAAGATCCTGACACCGGGGTAATCCGTGAAAAAGCTCTCCGCACGACGACGCCATCCGCTGGCGGCGGTCGTCGTTCTACTCTTCGCACTGGCGGTCACTGGGGGGCTGTACGCCGCCTTCGCGCCCGCGGGCAACGCGCAGGCAGACGAAACCTCCCAGTCCCTCGCCATCGAGGAGGGCAAGAAGCTCTACGCCGTGGGCTGCGCAAGCTGCCACGGGACCGGCGGTCAGGGTTCCTCTGACGGCCCGAGCCTGGTGGGTGTCGGCTCCGCCGCCGTCGACTTCCAGGTGAGCACGGGCCGTATGCCCGCCCAGCAGCCCGGCGCTCAGGTGCCGAAGAAGCCCGTGATCTACTCCCAGGCGCAGACCGACCAGCTGGCCGCGTACATCGCGTCCCTCGGTGCCGGTCCGATCACGCCGACCGAGAAGCAGTACGACCCGGCGGGCGCCGACATCGCCAAGGGTGGCGAACTGTTCCGCAACAACTGCGCGCAGTGCCACAACTTCACCGGTGAGGGCGGCGCGCTGACGCACGGCAAGTACGCCCCGAACCTCGAGGGCGTCGAGCCGAAGCACATCTACGAGGCCATGCTCACCGGCCCGCAGAACATGCCCTCCTTCCCGGACAGCACCATGCCGGAGAAGCAGAAGAAGGACATCATCGCGTACCTCCAGAACGTGAACGGCGAGAAGTCGACCAGCCCCGGTGGGCTCAAGCTCGGTGGCCTCGGCCCCGTTTCCGAGGGTCTCTTCGGCTGGATCTTCGGACTGGGTGCGCTGATCGCTGTCGCCGTCTGGGTCGCGGCCCACACCGCTAAGGCCAAGAAGTCATGAGTAGCCAAGACATTCCCGAAGAGAAGCACCTGCCGAGCGAGCAGGGCGACGCGCACCACGGTGGCGTAGCACTGGCGGACGACCCGTTCGCCGACCCGGGCCTGCCGGCCCACAAGCCCCGTATCCAGGACATCGACGAGCGGGCGGCCAAGCGCTCCGAGCGCACGGTCGCGATGCTGTTCACGCTGTCGATGCTGGCCACGGTCGGCTTCATCGCCTCGTACGTGACCCTGCCGGTCGACAAGATCGTGTACATCTTCCCCATCGGGAAGGTGAGCGCGCTCAACTTCGCCCTCGGCATGACCCTGGGCACGGCGCTCTTCTGCATCGGCGCGGGCGCGGTCCACTGGGCCCGCACCCTGATGTCCGACGTCGAGGTCGCCGCCGAGCGTCACGAGATCGCCGCTCCGCCGGAGGTCAAGGCGCAGGTCCTGCAGGACTTCGCCGACGGCGCCAAGGAGTCGGCCATCGGCCGGCGCCCCCTGATCCGCAACACGATGCTGGGCGCGCTGGCCATGCTGCCGCTCTCCGCCGTCGTGATCCTGCGCGACCTGGGTCCGCTGCCCGAGGACAAGCTCCGCAAGACGCTGTGGGCCAAGGGCAAGCTGCTCATCAACGACAACACCAACGAGCCGCTGCGTCCCGAGGACGTCATCGTCGGCTCGCTGACCTTCGCCCGGCCCGAGGGCCTGGAGGAGGACCAGCACGACTTCCAGACGCAGATCGCCAAGGCTGCCCTGATGATCGTCCGCATCAAGCCGGAGGACATCAAGGACAAGCAGGAGCTGGAGTGGTCCCACGAGGGCATCGTGGCCTACTCGAAGATCTGCACCCACGTCGGCTGCCCGATCAGCCTGTACGAGCAGCAGACCCACCACGTGCTCTGCCCGTGCCACCAGTCCACCTTCGACCTCTCCGACGGCGCCCGTGTCATCTTCGGCCCGGCCGGCCACGCGCTTCCGCAGCTGCGGATCGGCGTGAATGCCGAAGGCTTCCTCGAGGCGCACGGCGACTTCGAAGAGCCCGTCGGTCCTGCATTCTGGGAGCGCGGATGAGCACTGCCACTGAAACGACGGAGCGCAAAGCGCCTGCCGGTGAGCGCGTAGCCGACTGGGCGGACGGTCGCCTGGGCATCTACAGCCTCGCCAAGGCCAACATGCGCAAGATCTTCCCGGACCACTGGTCCTTCATGCTCGGTGAGATCTGCCTCTACAGCTTCATCATCATCATCCTCACGGGTGTGTACCTGACGCTGTTCTTCCACCCGAGCATGAACGAGGTCGTGTACCACGGCTCGTACGTGCCGATGCAGGGCGTCCAGATGTCCGAGGCCTTCGCCTCGACCCTGGACATCAGCTTCGACGTGCGCGGCGGTCTGCTGATCCGCCAGATCCACCACTGGGCGGCGCTGATCTTCGTCGCCGCGATGGTCGTGCACATGATGCGCGTGTTCTTCACCGGTGCGTTCCGCAAGCCGCGTGAGGTCAACTGGGTCTTCGGCTTCCTGCTGCTGTTCCTCGGCATGTTCACCGGTTTCACCGGTTACTCGCTGCCGGACGACCTGCTCTCGGGCACCGGTGTCCGCTTCATGCAGGGCGCCATCCTGTCCGTCCCGGTCGTCGGCACGTACCTGTCGATGTTCCTGTTCGGCGGGGAGTTCCCGGGCGGCGACTTCGTCGCGCGCTTCTACTCGGTGCACATCCTGCTGCTGCCGGGCATCATGATGGGCCTGCTGGTGGCCCACCTGATCCTGGTCTTCTACCACAAGCACACCCAGTTCGCGGGCCCCGGCAAGACGAACAACAACGTCGTCGGCATGCCGCTGCTGCCGGTCTACATGGCCAAGGCCGGAGGCTTCTTCTTCCTGGTCTTCGGTGTCATCGCGGCCGTCGCGGCGATCGCCTCGATCAACCCGATCTGGGCGCTCGGCCCGTACCGCCCGGACCACGTGTCCACGGGTGCGCAGCCCGACTGGTACATGGGCATGCCGGAAGGCCTCATCCGCGCGATGCCGGGCTGGGAGATCAACCTCTGGGGCCACACGCTGGTCCTGGGCGTCTTCATCCCGCTGCTGCTCTTCCCGCTGGTGCTGTGCTCGATCGCGGTCTACCCGTTCATCGAGTCCTGGGTCACCGGGGACAAGCGCGAGCACCACATCCTGGACCGCCCGCGCAACGTCCCGACCCGCACCGCGTTCGGTGTCGCCTGGATCGCGGAGTACATCGTGCTCCTCATCGGCGGCGGCAACGACATGTTCGCCCAGTACTTCCACCTGTCGATCAACTCGATCACCTGGTTCGTCCGGATCGGTTTCTTCCTCGTTCCGGTCCTCGCCTTCATCGCCACCAAGCGGATCTGCCTCGGCCTCCAGCGCCGGGACCGGGACAAGGTGCTGCACGGTCGCGAGACCGGCATCATCAAGCGCCTGCCGCACGGTGAGTTCGTCGAGGTCCACGAGCCGCTCTCGCAGGGCAAGCTGCACACGCTCACCTCGTACGAGCAGTACAAGCCGGTCGAGATCGGCCCGACGGTCGACGAGAACGGTGTCGAGCGCAAGGTGAAGGGTCTGGAGAAGCTCCGCGCGAAGCTGAGCAAGGGCTTCTACGGCGAGAACAACCAGATCCCGAAGCCCACGGCTGAGGAGTACAAGGAGATCCAGAGCGGCCACGGCCACCACTGACTCCGCATGACGGACTGATTCCGGTCAGTCTTCGCGTCGCCACGGCAAGAGCCCCGTCCAGTCACTGGACGGGGCTCTTCGCCGTCCACTCCGGCTGGATAGGCTGGGGCCTCACCCATCGACTGTGGACCCATCAGGAGCGGACCATGAACGTTGTGACCCCGGCAGGCGGCGACAGCGTGGCGGCCCGTACCTGGCCGGGCGTACTGGACGCCCTGCTGGACGGCCGCGACCTCGCCGCGGACGACACGGCGTGGGCGATGGACCGGATCATGAGCGGCGAGGCCACCGACGCCCAGATCGCGGGCTTCGTGGTCGCCCTGCGGGCCAAGGGCGAGACCGTCGCGGAGATCAGCGGCCTCGTGCGGACCATGTACGAACACGCCAACCTGATCGAGGTCCCCGGCCGCACGGTCGACATCGTCGGCACCGGTGGCGACGGCGCCAAGACGGTCAACATCTCGACGATGTCCGCGATCGTGGTCGCCGGTACGGGCGCCAAGGTGGTCAAGCACGGCAACCGCGCCGCGTCCTCCTCCAGCGGCGCCTCGGACGTCCTGGAGAAGTTGGGCGTCAACCTCGAACTGACCCCCGCGCGGGTGGTCGAGGTGGCCGAGGAGGCGGGCATCACCTTCTGCTTCGCCGTCAAGTTCCACCCGGCGCTGCGCCACGCGGCCTCCGCCCGCAAGGAGTTGGGCATCCGCACCACCTTCAACGCGCTGGGCCCGCTGACCAACCCGGCGCGGGTACGGGCCCAGGCGACCGGTGTCGCCGACGCCCGGCTGGCCCCCATCGTCGCGGGCGTGCTCGCCGAGCGCGGCTCCTCGGCGCTGGTCTTCCGCGGCGACGACGGCTTCGACGAACTGACCACGACGGCGACCTCCCGGGTCTGGTGGGTGCGCGACGGCGCGGTCACCGAGCAGGGCTTCGACCCGCGCGACATCGGCATCCCGCTGGTCGACGTCTCCGCGCTGCGGGGCGCGGACCCGGCGTACAACGCGGAGGTGGCCCGCCGTCTGCTGGCGGGGGAGACCGGCCCGGTGCGCGACGCCGTCCTGCTGAACTCCGCGGCCGCCCTGGTGGCCCTGGACCCGGGCAGCGGCACGCTGGAGGAGCAGCTGGCGGCGGGCGCGGCCCGCGCGGCGCAGTCGATCGACTCGGGCGCCGCCCAGGCCGTGCTGGAGCGGTGGGTGAAGGCGAGCAACGCCTGACGCCCGCGCGCCCGCCCGCACGGCTCCCCGCCGAGCGGCGATTTTCCGACAGGCCCCGGTCCGACATGCGGACCGGGGCTTGTGCGTGGCGGATCTTGTGGCAGGATGCTGACCAGGTCACGAGTGACAGCGTTTAGGCCCCGGCTTGCTGTCCGGCAACCCTCCTTCCGTGGCGGGGTGCCCCGGGTGATGACCAGGCCGTAGGCAGCGAGGCTTACGGCAAGCGCGGATCCCTCGACACCAGGGGTCCTGGTCTCTCGAGGAGCTTTTTCCGTGAGCAAGCGAATGCGATAGGGCGACTCGCCCCTTCTTCACCCCCGGAAACAGGGTCCTGTCCGCGTACCCCCAGGTAGCGCCGGCGCCACCCCCTCCTCCCGGGGCCTTCCCGTACCCCGCCGCACCCGGCCGCGTACGGCCCCTTGAAGCCATTCACCCCTGCCTGCCGGGAGATTCCGCCATGTCCGCTTCCCTGAACGCCGCCACCACCGCGACCGCCGACCCCGCGTGTGTCGAGCCCGCGTGTGTCGAGCCCGCTTGCGTCGAGCCGCTCCAGGTGCTCGGCCGGGACGTCACCGTGCCGCTCGTCACCGGCGGCGAAGTCACCTACGCGGCCCTGGACTACGCGGCCAGCGCGCCGGCCCTGCAGCGGGTCTGGGACGACGTGGCCGCCTACGCCCCGTACTACGGCAGCGTGCACCGCGGGGCCGGTTACCTCTCGCAGCTCTCCACCGACCTCTTCGAGCAGAGCCGGGCCACGGTCGCCGAGTTCCTCGACTGCCGGCCCACCGACCAGGTCGTCTTCACCCGGTCCACCACCGACTCGCTCAACCTCCTCGGCCAGGTGCTCCCGGCCGACTGCCAGGTCTTCGTCTTCGAGACCGAGCACCACGCCTCGCTGCTGCCCTGGCGCGACGCGCGGGTCACCTACCTCAACGCCCCGCGCACCCCGGCCCAGGCCGTCGCCACGCTGGAGCGCGCGCTGGCCGACCGCGAGCCCTACGGCCCGGCGCTGGTCTGCGTGACCGGCGCGTCCAACGTCACCGGCGAGCTGTGGCCGGTCAAGGAGCTCGCCGCCGCGGCGCACGCCCACGGCGCGCGGATCGTCCTGGACGCCGCCCAGCTCGCCCCGCACCACCCCGTGTCCGTCCAGGAGCTGGACGTCGACTGGGTCGCCTTCTCCGGGCACAAGCTGTACGCGCCCTTCGGCTCGGGCGTGCTCGCCGGGCGGGCCGACTGGCTCCAGGAGGCCGAGCCGTACCTCGCGGGCGGCGGCGCTTCGCGCAAGGTGGCGCGGCGTGAGGACGGCGGCGTGGACGTCGAGTGGCACACCACCGCGGCCCGCCACGAGGCCGGTTCGCCGAACGTCATCGGCGTCTACTCGATCGCCTCCGCCTGCCGTGCGCTGACCGAGGCCGGGTTCGACAGCCTGGTGGCCCGTGAGCAGCACCTGATCGCGAAGGTCCGCGAGGGGCTGGCCGAGGTCCCGGCGGTGCGGATCCTGTCGCTCTTCGGCGACGACGCGCCGCGGGTCGGCGTCATCTCCTTCGTGGTGGACGGGTGGAACAGCTCGCACTTCGCCGCCGCGCTGTCCGCCGAGTACGGCATCGGCGTCCGTGACGGGCTCTTCTGCGCCCACCCGCTGGTGCGGACCCTGCTGGGCAGTGCGCCGCAGGAGCCGGGCGAGTGCGGGGCGCCGGAGGCGGAGCCGGGCGAGCGCTCGCTGAACGCGATCCGGGTCAGCTTCGGGGCGGGTACGCCCGACGAGCACGTGGAGCGGTTCGTGGGGGCCGTGCGGGAGCTGGTGGCCCAGGGGGCGCAGTGGACGTACCGGACGGAAGAGGGCCGCTGCGTCCCGGCCGTCTGACGGTCCGCCTCAAACGCCGGCGGGGCTGGGGTGGTGCCCTTGTCCGGGGTCGGGGTGGGCGGGCCGCGGCCGGGCCGGTGACCCGCACGAGTGTCTCCTCGGCTCGCGGCAGCGGCCCCGTCGGACACTGCGCCCG
The DNA here is from genome assembly GCF_055565515.1 of Streptomyces sp. NPDC028419. Lineage (NCBI taxonomy): Bacteria > Bacillati > Actinomycetota > Actinomycetes > Kitasatosporales > Streptomycetaceae > Streptomyces > Streptomyces sp. NPDC028419. The sequence goes on from NZ_JBVHUE010000018.1 coordinate 23,731, forward strand.
GCGGTGACCGCTCGTCCTTGCGGGGACACTCCTGCGTGCCCCCGTCCCGGCCGCGACCCGCGCGGTGGTCCCGCGTCAGGGCGGTGGCGTCGCGGTGGGGCGGGGTGTCCCCGCAGGTCGAGCGGTCACCACCGGGTGCACGCTCCGACCGGGCCGAGCCCGCGAGCCGAGGAGACGCCCCGCCCCGGCGCGGCGACGCCGCCCTGACCCACCCCGACCGGGGTCAGGGACGTACCGGGCGCCCGCCGCCAGGCGTTACGCGTCCAGGCCGATCGCGAAGGCTGCTTCCAGGTCGTGCTGGGAGTACGTGCGGAACGCCACGTGGGTGTCCGTCGCCTCCACGCCCGGGATCTTGCTGATGCGGCCGGGGATGATGTCGGCCAGGTTCTCGTGGCGCGGCACCCGGACGAGGGCGATCAGGTCGTAGGTGCCCGTGACGGAGTAGACCTCGCTGACGTTGTCCAGCGCGGCGATCGACTCGGCGATCTCGGGGATGCGGTCCACGCTGGTCTTGATGAGCACGATCGCGGTGATCACGGCTGGCTGTCTCCCTCGGTGGCCGTCGCTGGTCGCCTCACTCTAGTCGTACGTCGATATCGCACCCACGCGTAGAGGAAGCCGAGCGAGAAGCCCACCACGTGGGCCAGGTACGCCACCCCGGGCCCGCTCCCCGCGCGCTGCGCCGCCAGCCACTGGAGGCCGAACCAGAACATCAGCACGATCCAGGCGGGGAAGCGCAGCGGGACGAAGAAGAGGAACGGGAAGAGGCTGGTGACCCGGGCCTTGGGGAAGAGGCACAGGAAGGCCCCCAGGACGGCCGAGATGGCCCCGGAGGCGCCGACCAGGGTCTGGTCGGAGGAGGCGTTGGCCGCCGCGTACGCGGCCAGGGCGAGGGAGCCGGTGGTCACGTAGAAGACGAGGAAGTGGGCGCGGCCCATGCGTTGCTCGGTCATCGCGCCGAAGACGTAGAGGAAGAGGCAGTTGCCCAGCAGGTGCAGCCAGCCGCCGTGGACGAAGAGCGCGGTCAGCGGGGTCAGCGCGGCGCGCGGGGTGCCGGCGAAGAGCTCGTCCGGTACGACGCCCCAGCGCCGGAAGTACGCCGTCCCGGCCACGACCAGGTCCTCGCCGGTGCCGTAGACCGGGTTCATCCCCGAGGCGGGGGAGAGGATGAAGACGACCGAGCAGGCCGCGATCAGCGCGTACGTCATCACCGGCCCGCGGGCTGCCTCGCGGACGGCCGGCCACCTTGCGCTCATGGGACAGAGCATGGCGTAACCGGAGGGACCGGGGCAGCTCGCCCCGCCGCGTCTCGCATGGAGGACTGTGCCCCACGCGAGGGGGGTGTCAGGCCGTAGGGTTACGAGCCACGGTCCCGCCGAGAGGCGCGGACCGCTTTAATTGAAAGAGTGACGAAGGAGTGAGCGGCCTGATGACGGTTCCCCTGCCGACGGAGACGACCCGGTGGCGCTGCACGCTGTGCGGCAACCTCACGCGGTTCGACGTGACCCGTTCGTCGAAGGTCGTGGAGTACGTCCACCTGGACCTCTCCGGGGAGCCCAAGGTCGAGGAGCGCGAGGTGGTCAATGAGACCATCGAGTCGGTCCGCTGCCGCTGGTGCAACGCGGTGGACCAGATCGAACTCGTGGACCGGCCGGGTACGGACTCCTGAGGGAGCCGGTGCCCGCGGTCGAGAAGTAACGGTAGGGGTGACGGATTGTGGAGCCAGCAAGCGGCGCTGAGCCGGCCGACGCGGCCGGTGACGCCGCGGAGGTGCTCGACCGCCCGCTGCCCGAAGGCGTGCGGCGCCGGGTGGTCGCGCTGGTCTCGGACGCCTTCGGCGGGTTGACGGTCGCCGACCTTCCGGGTCAGTTGCGCCAGTACGCCCGCTTCACCCCCACCCGGCGGGCGAAGTTCGCGGGCAACGCGATGGCGGCGGCCGTGGAGACGGACGCCGTCTTCCGCGGCCGGGTCGCCGAGAAGCTGCGCGAGGCCCAGCCGGAGCTGTCGGCCGCGCTGGAGTCCGGCGCGCCGCCCGCGGCCGCGGACCCGCTGGACGTGGCCGCCGCCGCGTACGTCCTGCGGCCCGCGGGCTGGGTCAAGCTCGTGGCCGCGGCCGGCGAGGAGGCGCAGCGCGCCGACGCCGAGCGGGTCGGCGAGGAGACCCAGCGCGAGCTGGAGCGGCTGCGCGAGGAGCTGGCACAGCTGCGCGAGCAGCAGCGCACCGGCGGCGAGCAGGTGCGCACCGAGCTGGAGGCCTCCCGCAAGGAAGCGGAATCGCTTCAGCGCAAGCTGCGCAGCGCCCTCAACGACGTCAAGCGCGGCGAGGCGGCCCTGCGCAAGGTGATCGCCGAGATCGACGGGATCCGCAGCGAGACCGGCGCCCGGGTGGTGGCGGCGGAGAGCGAGTCGCGGCGGCTCAAGTCCCGGCTGGCGGAGGTGGAGTCGGCGCTGGAGACCTCGCGCCGGGCCACCCGCGAGGGCCGCAGCATCGAGGACATGCGGCTGCGGCTGCTGCTCGACACGGTGCTCGACGCGGCCCAGGGGCTGCGCCGGGAGCTGGCGCTGCCGCCGGTCTCGACGCGTCCGGCGGACACGGTGGAGGCGGTGGAGCCGGGCCGGATGACCCCGAAGGACATCGCGGCGCGGGCGCTGTCGGAGACGGATCCGGCGCTGCTGGACCAGCTGTTGGCGCTGCCCCAGGCCCATCTGGTGGTGGACGGCTACAACGTCACCAAGACGGGCTATCCGACGATGCCGTTGGAGAAGCAGCGGCTGCGGCTGCTGGGCGGGCTGTCGATGCTGGCCGCCCAGAGCGGCGCCGAGATGACCTGCGTCTTCGACGGGGCCGAGCTGGCCGCGCCGGTGCTGTTGGCGCCGCCGCGCGGGGTCCGGGTGCTGTTCTCCAAGGCGGGCGTCACGGCGGACGAGTTGATCCGCCAGCTGGTGCGCGCGGAGCCGCCGGGGCGCCCGGTGGTCGTGGTCTCCACCGACCGGGAGGTGGCCGACGGCGTGGCCAAGGCGGGGGCGCGGCCGGTGACGTCCGCCTTGTTGCTGAAGCGGCTTTCGCGCGTTTCGTAACTCCTGGCCGGGATCGGTGGATTGAGCCAGTTGTCGGGATTTTCGGAACGTACCGTCAAGTGACCGCTACGGGGCGTGCGATGTAGGTAAAGAAGCTGGTCGGTGACCGATTTTTTTCTCGTCAGGATTTGAACTGATCACGGGAAGGTCACTAGGGTCGGCCCAAACCTTCGTGCGATGGATCACTCATTCGGGGTGCCGGGCGAAGGGGCTGCCGAGTGTGCGTACTGCGGCGGCTCTAGGAAGAAGGAGCTCGCCCCCGTGGCGTCCCACCGTCGACCCAAGCAGCCGAGCCGCCTTCGCGTGACCGTCCTGACGGCCACCGCCGCCGCGGCCGTCGTCCTCTCCGCCAACGGCGCCTCCGCCGCCCCGCAGCCGAGCAAGGACGAAGCCAAGGCCAAGGTCGACGCGCTCTACGAGGAGGCCGAACAGGCCACCGAGAAGGCCAACGGGGCCAAGGAGCGCCAGGACAAGCTGGAGAAGGAGATCGGCCAGATCCAGGACCAGGTGGCGAAGGGGCAGGACGAGCTCAACACCCTGCGCACCGCCCTCGGTTCGATGGCGAGCGCCCAGTACCGCACCGGCGGCATAGACAACTCCCTGGCGCTGTTCCTCTCCGCGAACCCGGACGACTACCTCGACAAGGCGTCCACGCTGGAGCAGTTGAGCGGCCAGCAGGTCGAGGCCGTCCAGAAGATCCAGGCCAAGCAGCGCAGCCTGGCGCAGAAGCGGCAGGAGGCCTCGGGCAAGCTCGCCGACCTCGAAGCCACCCGCAAGGAACTGAACGAGAAGAAGAAGGACTCCCAGGACAAGCTCGCCGCGGCGCAGGCGGTCCTCAACTCCCTCTCCGCGGAGCAGCGCTCGCAGCTCGGCGCCGACGAGAAGCGCGCCAGCGGCGGCGCCGCCGACAAGGCGAACGCCGGCGGCGGGGCGAAGGGCTCGGGCCGGGCCGGAGCCGCCCTCGAATACGCCAAGCAGCAGCTCGGCGACGCCTACCACATGGGCGACACGGGCCCCGACTCGTGGGACTGCTCGGGGCTGACCCAGTGGGCCTACGGCCAGGCCGGTGTGGACATTCCGCGCGTCACCTACGACCAGGCGAACGCGGGCCGCCGCCTGAGCCTGAGCGAACTCCAGCCGGGCGACCTGATCCTGTTCTACGACGACCTGCACCACGTCGGCCTGTACGCGGGCAACGGCATGACCCTGCACGCCTCCAACCCGCGCGGCGGCGTGAAGTACGAGGCCGTCGCCAACATGCCCTTCCAGTTCGGCGTCCGGGTCTCCGGCTGAACCCCGCGGCGCGCCCCGAACACCGCCCATCCGGGCGAATTACCGGGGCGCGCGCCACCCCCTCGCCCTGCCGGTGACCTGCGTCTGTCGGCAGGGCGTCACTGTGCGTGCCCACCGGCGGTCGTTGGTCGGGGCGTGGTCGCGCCGCTACTGTCTGCCAGCGCGGAACCCGGCACACGGCCGTCCACGGGGGGCGGACCCGGGCCCCGCGCTAGCGGAAGGGCGGCTCCACGTGGCATCCCATCGCCGGCCCGCGTCCACGGGCCACGACCGGAACACCAGGGTCACGGTCCTGACCGCCGCCGCGGCCACCGCCGCGGTCGCGTTGACCGGGGTACCGGCCAGCGCGACCCCCGCCGACCCGCCCGGTGCGAGCCGGGCCCAGGTGGACCGGCTGTTCGAGGAGGCCGAGCAGGCCACCGAGCGGTTCAACGCGGCGGGGGAGCGCAGCGCGAAGCTGCGCGCCGAGGTCCTGCGCGCCCAGGACGCCGTGGCGCGCGGCCAGGACCGGATCAACACCATGCGCGGGGTGCTCGGCAGCTTCGCCGGGGCCCAGTACAAGTCCGGCGGCCTCGACCCGGCCGTCGAGCTGATGCTCTCCGAGGACCCCGACGAGTACCTCGACAAGGCCAGCGCCCTCGACCGGCTGACCGGCCGCCAGACCCGCCAGCTCGACGAACTGCGCGAGGAGCAGCGCAAGCTGGACCAGGAGCGGCGGGTCGCCTCGGGCAAGCTCGCCGAACTCGACGAGCTGCGGGCCGACACGGCGCGCCAGAAGCGCTCCGTGACCGCCAAGCTCGCCGCGGCCCAGCGGCTGCTCAACGCGATGCCGACCGAGGAGCGGGCCTCCTTCGAGCGCTCCTCGCGTTCCGGCGGGCGCGCCGACGCGCTGCCCGAACTCCCCGGCTCCGGCGCCGCTTCCTCGGGGCGCGCCGCCACCGCCGTGATGGCGGCCCGGGCCGCGGTCGGGCGCCCGTACGTCTGGGGGGCCACCGGGCCCTCCGGCTTCGACTGTTCCGGGCTGATGGTGTGGTCCTACCGGCAGGCGGGCGTCTCGCTGCCGCGGACCTCGCAGGAACAGCGGCACGCGGGCCGCAGGGTCTCCCTCTCCGAGGCCCGGCCGGGCGATCTGGTGACCTACCGCTCGGACGCGAGCCACGTGGGCATGTACGTCGGCAACGGCCAGGTGGTGCACGCCCCCTACCCGGGGGCGGCCGTGCGCTACGACCCCGTCGGGATGATGCCGGTGTCCTCGGTGACCCGACCCTGAGGTGACCGCGCCCCGGGGGTGAGCGGCCTCCGGGGCGCCGCGGCCCGTGGTGCGGGTGGTTCCCGTGGTGCTTCCCGTGCCCGGGGTGCGTGGGCGCGCGTACGATCGCCGGATGGTCCGGGCTCCCCTCCGCGCGCTGCTCCCGCTGCTGGCCGTGCTGCTGTTGGCCTGCGGGTCCGGCTGCACCACCCGACCCGGGGCGCCGCCGCCCGACGGCGCCGAGCGGGCCGTCAGGGCGGCGGTGTCCGCGTGGTCGGCCCGGCCGCCCGCGGCGCTCGCCGCGGTGCCGTTGGAGGGCTGGAGCTACGAGGTCACCTCGGTGCGCCGGGACGGCGCCCGGGCCACCGTGCGCGCGGAGCTGCGCTACCGGCTCACCGGCTACGACTCCGCCCCGGCGGGCTCGGCCCGCTCCCTGACGCTGAGCGAGGACGCCGGCGGCTGGCACGTCACCGGTGACCGGCCCGCCCCCGGGGCCCTGCCGCAACTGTGGGACCAGGGGCCGGTGTCCGTGGTGCGCGGGGAGCGGGCGCTGGTGCTGGGCGGCCGGGGGCGCTCCAGGGAGAGCCTGGAGGAGATCGCGGTGGTCGCGGGGCGGGCCGTGCCCGCGGTGGGCGCGGCCTGGCCGCGGCCGTGGGCGGGCCGGCTGGTGGTCGTGGTCCCCGCGGACGTGGAGGCGATGGCGGCCCTGTTGGGGCGGCCCGCCGACGCCTACCGGGGACTGGCGGCGGTGACCAACGGGCTGGTGGGCGTGGACCCGGCCCCGGCGGACCGGGTGGTGGTCAACCCGCAGGCGTACGAGGGCCTCAGCGAGCTGGGCCGCCAGGTGGTCATCACCCACGAGAGCACGCACGTCGCCACCCGCTCCGCGACCACCGCCTCGACCCCGCTGTGGCTCTCCGAGGGCTTCGCGGACTGGGCGGCGTACCGCTCGACCGGGCGCACGCCGGCGGAGGCCGCACCGACCCTGCGCCGGGCCGTGGGCCGGGGTGAACTTCCGTCCGCGCTCCCCCCGAACGAGGCGTTCACCTTCGGGGGTGACGCGCAGGCGATGGCGCGCGCCTACGAAGGGGCCTGGTTGGCCTGCCGCTTGATCGCGGACCGCTGGGGCGAGGCGGCCCTGGTCAGGCTCTATGTCGAAGCCGGCCGGAATCCGCTGTCCACGGCCCTGCGGAGCACCCTGGACGCCGACCTCCCAAACCTCACCCAAACGTGGCAATCGACCCTGCGGGAGGAGCTGCGGTGAGCGGTAGCCTCGCCGCACGATGCACAAGACGCTGATCGTGACCAACGATTTCCCGCCACGCCCGGGCGGCATCCAGGCCTTCCTCCACAACATGGCCCTGCGCCTGGACCCGGACCGGGTCGTCGTCTACGCCTCCACCTGGAAGCGGGGCGCGGAGGGCGCCGAGGCCACCGCCGCTTTCGACGCGGCGCAGCCCTTCCCCGTCGTGCGGGACGGCGCAACGATGCTGCTGCCCACCCCCCGGGTCACCCGCCGGGCCACCGCCCTGCTGCGCGCGCACGGGTGCGAGGCGGTCTGGTTCGGGGCCGCCGCCCCCCTCGGGCTGATGGGCCCGGCGCTGCGCCGGGCGGGCGCCCGCCGGGTGGTGGCGACCACGCACGGGCACGAGGCGGGCTGGGCCCAGCTGCCCGGCGCCCGCGGCCTGCTGCACCGGATCGGCGAGGGCACGGACACGGTCACCTACCTCGGCGAGTACACCCGGTCGCGGATCGCGGGGGCGCTGAGCCCCGCGGCGGCGGCGCGGATGGTGCAGCTGCCGCCCGGGGTCGACGAGAAGACCTTCCACCCCGGGTCGGGCGGCGACCTGATCCGGGCCCGGCTGGGGCTGACGGACCGCCCGGTGGTGGTGTGCGTGTCCCGACTGGTGCCGCGCAAGGGCCAGGACACCCTGATCCGGGCGCTGCCGCTGATCCTGGCCGAGGTGCCGGGCACGGTGCTGCTGATCGTGGGCGGGGGCCCGTACGAGGGCGCGCTGCGGGCGCTGGCCGCGTCGAGCGGGGTCACGGACGCGGTGCGCTTCACCGGGGCCCTGCCGTGGGGGGAGCTGCCCGCGCACTTCGGGGCGGGGGACGTCTTCGCGATGCCGTGCCGGACCCGGCGGGGCGGGCTGGACGTGGAGGGCCTCGGGATCGTCTACCTGGAGGCCTCGGCGACGGGCCTGCCGGTGGTCGCGGGGGACTCCGGGGGCGCGCCGGACGCGGTGCTGGACGGGGAGAGCGGCTGGGTGGTGCGGGGCGGCTCCGCGACCGACGCGGCGGAGAGGATCGTCACGCTGCTGCGCGATCCGGCGCTGGCCCGGGCGATGGGGGAGCGGGGCCGGGCCTGGGTGGAGGAGCGGTGGCGCTGGGACCTGCTGGCGGACCGGCTGCGCGGGCTGCTGTGACCGGGGTGATCGCGGTCGCGGGGATCGCGATGATCGCGTACCGGTCGTAACGAGGCGCCTCTCGGCCATATCTGACTGTTACTCAGATATCTGTCAATACGGCATCTGGGTGGACGGTAGCATTCCGCCCATGATGCGAGCATGACATCACAGCTGACGCGCCGTCACCTCCTGGGGATCGGCGCCCTCCAGACCGCCGCGGCACTCGGGTTCACCAGGATCGGACTGTCCTCCGCGGCCGCCGCCGAACCCGCCGCCGCGCAGTACGCGCCCGCCATCGTCGTCGGCTCCGGCTACGGCTCCGCCGTGGCCGCCCTGCGTCTCGGACAGGCGGGCGTGCGCACCGTCGTCCTCGAAATGGGCCGGCTCTGGGACACCCCGGGCCCCGACGGCAAGGTCTTCCCCTCCACCTCCGCGCCCGACCAGCGCTCCATGTGGTACCGCACGCGCACCGAGGCCCCGCTCGCCCAGTTCCTCTGGCTCGACGTGGTCAACCGGGACATCAGCCCCTACCCCGGCGTCCTGGACCGGGTGAACTACGGCGACATGTCCGTCTACGTCGGCCGCGGCGTCGGCGGCGGCTCCCTCGTCAACGGCGGCATGGCGCCGACCCCCAAGCGCTCGTACTTCACCGAGGTGCTGCCCCGGGTCGACGCCGACGAGATGTACGGCACCTACTACCCGCGGGCCCGCCAGATGCTCGGCGTCAACGACATCGACCCGTCCTGGTTCGAGTCCACCGAGTGGTACCGCTTCGCCCGGATCTCCCGCAAGCACGCCCAGAACACCGGCCTGAAGACCACCTTCGTGCCCAACGTCTACGACTTCGAGTACATGAAGCGCGAGGCGGCGGGCACCGCCACCAGGTCCGCGCTCGCGGGCGAGGTCATCTACGGCAACAACCACGGCAAGAAGAGCGTCGACAAGACCTACCTCGCCGCCGCCCTCGGCACCGGCAACGTCACCATCGAGACCATGCAGCGCGTGGTCGCCGTACGCCCGGACCCGGCCGGCGGCTACGTCCTGAGCGTCCAGACCAGCGACGTGACCGGGCGGGTCACCCGGACCCGCGAACTGGGCTGCAAGCAGCTCTTCCTGGGCGCGGGCAGCCTCGGCACCACCGAGATCCTGCTGCGCGCCCGCGAGACCGGCGTGCTGCCCGCGCTCAGCGAGGAGGTCGGCCGCGGCTGGGGCCACAACGGCAACGTGATGACGGCCCGCGCCAACCACCTCTGGGACACCGTCGGGGCCAACCAGGCCACCATGCCCGCCCTGGGCATCGACGACTGGGACAACGCCTCGAACCCGGTCTTCGCCGAGATCGCCCCGCTGCCGATGGGGATCGAGCACTGGATCTCGATGTACCTGGCGATCACCAAGAACCCCGAGCGCGGCCACTTCACCTACGACGCCGCCAGCGACTCGGCGAAGCTCCAGTGGACCCGGGACCAGAACACCCCGTCCGTGAACGCCGCCAAGCGGCTCTTCGACCGGATCAACCGGGCCAACTTCACGATCTACCGCTACGACCTGTTCGGCGACAACAAGAACTTCGCCGACAACTTCACCTACCACCCGCTCGGCGGCTGCGTGTTGGGCGCCGCCACCGACGACTACGGCCGGGTCAAGGGCTACCAGGGCCTGTACGTCGTCGACGGCTCGCTCGTCCCCGGCTCGCTCGGGGTGAACCCGTTCGTCACCATCACCGCGCTCGCCGAGCGGAACATGGCGCGGATCCTCGCCCAGGACCCGCGCTAGCCCGTCACTCTTGGCGCTCAGCCCCGGTAGAGGGCCTCGACCTCGTCCGCGAAGTCCTTCGCCACCACATTGCGCTTCAGCTTCAGCGAGGGCGTCAGGTGGCCCGACTCCTCCGTGAACTGGGAGGGCAGAATGCGGAATTTCCGCACCGATTCCGCCTTGGAGACCGCCGCGTTGCCGTCGTCCACGGCCTGCTGGACGGCGGCGTTGAGGTCCGCGTCCTCGCGCAGCGAAGCCGCCGTCGAACCCGCGGGCTTGCCGTGCTCCGCGGCCCACCGGCCGAGGAACTCCTCGTCGATGGTCACCAGCGCGGCCACGAACGGCCGCGCGTCGCCGACCACCATGCACTCGGCGACCAGCGCGTGGGCGCGGATCCGGTCCTCGATCACCGCGGGAGCGACGTTCTTGCCGCCCGCGGTGACGATGAGTTCCTTCTTGCGCCCGGTGATCGTGAGGTAGCCGTCCTCGTCGAGGGTGCCGACGTCGCCCGTGCGGAACCAGCCGTCGGACAGCGCCTCGGCGGTCGCGCTCTCGTTCTTCCAGTACTCCTGGAAGACGTGCTCGCCGTGCAGCAGCACCTCGCCGTCGTCCGCGATGCGCACGACCGATCCCGGCAGCGGCTGGCCGACCGTACCGATCTTCGTCCGGTCCCACGGGTTGAAGGCGGTCGCGGCGCACGACTCGGTCAGGCCGTAGCCCTCCAGCACCGTGAAGCCGATCCCGCGGAAGAAGTGGCCGAGCCGCTCGCCCAGCGGGGCGCCGCCGGAGATCGCGTACTCGCCGCGCCCGCCCAGCACCGTGTGCAGCTTGCTGTAGACGAGCTTCGAGAAGACCTTGTGCTTGAGCTTGAGCCCGAAGGACGGCCCGCCCGGGGTGTCCAGCGCGCGGCTGTAGGCGATGGCGGTCTCGGCCGCCGCGTCGAAGATCTTGCCCTTGCCGTCGGCCTGCGCCTTGGCGCGCGCCGAGTTGTAGACCTTCTCGAAGACCCGCGGCACGCCGAGGATGAGGGTCGGCCGGAAGGACTGGAGCTCGTCGGTCAGGTTCTTGATGTCCGGTACGCAGCCCAGCCGGATGGGGGCCAGTACGGCGGCCACCTCGACCAGGCGGCCGAACACGTGGGCCGCCGGGAGGAAGAGCAGGACCGAGCACTCGCCGGTGCGGAAGAGCGGGCTGAGCCGCTCCACCACGTTGCCGCACTCGGCGAAGAAGTTGCGGTGGGTCAGCACGCAGCCCTTGGGGCGGCCGGTGGTGCCCGAGGTGTAGACGATGGTGGCCGGGTCGTCGGCGTTCGCGAGGCCGCTGCGCTCGTCGACCTCGGCGTCGGTGACCGCGGCGCCCGCGGCGCGCAGGGTCTCCAGGGCGCCCGCCTCGATCTCCCAGACGTCGCGCAGCTCGGGGAGCCGGTCGCGCAGGGCGGCGACGGACGCGCTGTGACCCGGGCTCTCGACGATCACGGCGCTCGCGCCGGAGTCGCCGAGGATCCACTGGATCTGCTCGGGCGAGCTGGTCTCGTACACGGGGACCGTGACGGCGCCCGCGCTCCAGATCGCGAAGTCGACCAGCACCCACTCGTAGCGGGTGCGCGAGATGAGCGCGACCCGGTCGCCGGGCCGGACACCGGCCGCGATCAGGCCCTTCGCCGTGGCCCGGACCTCGGCCAGGAACTCGGTGGCGGTCACGTCCTGCCAGCCGCTGCCGACCTTGCGCGCCATGACGGCGGTCTGCGGATGCTGAGCGGCGTTGCGGCGGATGAGATCCGTCAGGTTCCCGTCCGACGGGACCTCGTACAGGGCCGGAAGGCTGAACTCGCGCAAGACTGCTGCTCCTCTGGGCGCCATCGCCACCATGTGGACCGACCGGACGTTACCCACGAGTAGTGGGTTCCCGATAGGGGGAACCGGCCAGATGTTCCGTGCGTCACATGACACGGCCATACCGGGCCGACATTAGTCGACGCCTTCCACGACTCGGAAGTAACCGCAGGTCCGGGCAGCTGTACGAGATCCTCCCCACCCCGCCTATGCCCCGTCGGCGCACCCCCCTAGGGTGACGTCATGGGTGGTACGAAAAGCGGCAACGAGCGCACGGAGCGCAAAGGGACCAAGAGCGGCACACGGGTCAGCCGGGTGCACGTCGTCAGCGACGTGCACGGCAACGCGGAGGCGCTGGCCAGGGCCGGAGAGGGCGCGGACGCCCTGATCTGCCTGGGCGACCTGGTCCTCTTCCTGGACTACGCCGACCATTCGCGCGGCATCTTCCCGGACCTCTTCGGCGTGGAGAACGCCGACCGCATCGTGGCCCTGCGCACCGAGCGCCGCTTCGAGGAGGCGCGCGCGCTGGGCCGCGAGCTGTGGGCCGGCCTGGACCGCGAGCAGGTCATCGAGGGCGCGGTGCGCCGGCAGTACGAGGAGATGTTCGCCGCCTTCCCCACCCCCACCTACGCCACCTACGGCAACGTCGACATCCCCGCGCTCTGGCCGCAGTACGCCCGCCCCGGCACCACCGTCCTGGACGGCGAGCGCGTGGAGATCGGCGGCCGGGTCTTCGGCTTCGTCGGCGGCGGCCTGCCCACCCCGATGCGCACCCCGTACGAGGTGGACCTGGAGGAGTACGCGGCCAAGGTCGAGGCGATCGGCGAGGTCGACGTCCTGTGCTCGCACATCCCGCCCGAGGTCCCCGAGCTCTGCTACGACACGGTCGCCCGCCGCTTCGAGCGCGGCAGCGCGGCCCTCCTCGACGCCATCCGCCGCACCCGCCCCCGCTACGCCCTGTTCGGGCACGTGCACCAGCCGCTGGCCCGCCGGATGCGGATCGGCGCCACCGAGTGCGTGAACGTCGGGCACTTCGCGGCCACGGGGAGGCCATGGGTCCTGGAGTGGTGAGGTCCACCCGCGCGGTAGCCTTCACGCGGCGGCCGTAGGCCGCCACACTTCTGAACTTCCCCAGCTGCCGCTGGGAGGTGACACCGGCCCGGAGGAGCGACCGCGATGGCGGAACACACCAGCTCGAGCATCACGATCGACGCGGCGCCGGCTGACGTCATGGCCGTGATCGCCGACTTCGCCCGCTACCCCGAGTGGACCGGCGAGGTGAAGGAGGCCGAGGTGCTGGCCGCCGACACCGCGGGCCGTGCCGAGAAGGTGCGCCTGCTGCTCGACGCCGGGGCGATCAAGGACGACCACACCCTCAACTACACCTGGAAGGGTGCGGACGAGGTCAGCTGGACCCTCGACAAGTCGCAGATGCTGCGCCAGCTCGACGGCTCCTACCGGCTGGCCCCGCTGGACGGGGGCAAGAAGACCGAGGTCACCTACCAGCTGACCGTGGACGTCAAGATCCCGATGCTCGGCATGATCAAGCGCAAGGCCGAGAAGGTCATCATCGACCGCGCGCTGGCGGGCCTGAAGAAGCGCGTCGAGGCCGTCTAGGGCGTCTCTGGCACCCCGTAGTACCCGCCGTACCGCCGTACCCGCCGTACCGAACCGGAGCCGTCGCCCGTGCACACCTTGCTGATCACCGGCCCCGGCGGGGCGGGACGCACCACCGTCGCCGCCGCCACCGCCCTCGCGGCGGCCCGGCGCGGCCGGCGGGCGCTGGTCCTCTCCGGCGACCCCGGCGACCCGCTGGGCGCGCTCCTGGGCCCGGCCCTCGGGGCACCCGCCGAGGTGGCCCCCGGACTCACCGCCGTCCCCGTCGCCGAGGACGGCCTGTGGGCGGCCCGGATCGACTCCGCGGACGAGTTCCGCGCCGAGCTGGTCAGCCTCCAGGAGCGCGGCTCCACCGTCCTCGGGATGCTCGGGGCCCGGCCCCTGGGCGGCGAGGAACTCACCGAACTCCCCGGCGCCGAACAGTTCGCCCTGCTGCGCGCCCTGCGACGGGCGGCCGGGGCCGCCGCGGCGGGCGCCTTCGACCTGGTCGTGGTCGACATGCCGCCCGTCCACCAGGCCATCGCCACCCTCGCGCTCCCGGCCCAGCTGCGCCGCTACCTGGCCCGGCTGCTGCCCGCCCAGCGGCAGGCGGCCCGGGCGCTGCGGCCCGTACTGGCCCAGCTGGCGGGCGTACCGATGCCCGCGCAGTGGCTGTACGAGGCGGCCGCGCGCTGGGACGAGGAGCTGGCCGGCGTCCAGGCCGTGGTGGAGGCCGACACCACCTCCGTACGGCTGGTCGCCGAGCCGGGACCGGGCGCCGACGCCGCGCTGCGGCTCGGGTTGCTCGGCCTGGCCCTGCACGAGCTGCCCGTCGGGGCGGTCGTGGCCAACCGGCTCGTCCCCCGGGGCGGCCCGGACACCTGGCTGGCCGGACTGGCCGCGCAGCAGGACAAGTACGTCACCGCCTGGGCCGCGGACCTCCCCGACGCGGCCCGGCCCGCTCTGGAGCACCTGGGCGCGGACCCGCGGGATCCGCGGGACCTGGCCGCGCTGGACGCGCGGGACGAGCTGGCGGACGTACCCGCGGGGCCGCGCGTGCCGTGGGCGGTCGAGGACCGGCTGACCGAGGACGGGGTGCTCGTCTGGGTGGTGCCGCTGCCGGGGGCGACCAAGCGGGACCTGGACCTGGTGCGGCGCGGGGACGAGCTGCTGCTGACGGTCGGCCCGTTCCGCAGGATCGTTTCGCTGCCGTCGGCGCTGCGCCGGTGCACCGTCACGGGCGCGGGGCTGCACGAGGGGACCCTGCGCATCCGTTTCACCCCGGACCCGGGTCAGTGGCCGCTTACGCCCTGAACGGGACGGGGCCGTTCGGGTAACGTCGAGGGTGTTCCCACCGCCCCGCAGCCTGCCCAGGAGAGTCCGCCATGAGCGAGGCCACCGACCGTCCCGCAGACGACGACGCCTGGGCCAGGGCGTGCGCCGAGGACCTGGCCGCCGAGCGCGAACGCCAGCGCTCGCAGGGCCGGGGAGGCTCCGAGACCGGGAGTCCCACCGAGGAACTCTTCAAGCTCTTCGAGGCCGTCGCCGACAAGGTCGCCGGGCTCAACAATCCGCTGATCGGCACGGCCGCGCAGGGCGCCGCCCGCCAGTTCGTCAGCCAGGCCAAGAGCGCCGTCAAGCCCGTGATCGAGCGCAACCCCGAGGTCTTCGACCACCTGGCCGCCGCGGGTTCCGAGCTGCTGGCCGCCTACCGCTCGGCCGTCGAGGGCCACGAGCGCCGCTGGACCCGCGACGAGCCCTCGCCGCGCACGGCCCCCGCGGCCGGATCGGGCCCCAAGGGCGAGGACGGCGGGGAGGACGGCGGGGACGGATCCGGTCCCGGTGAGCGCATCGATCTCGACTGACATCGATCTCGACTGACTCTCGTCCAGCGCTCGGGTACCGTGGGCCCCGGCGGGGTTTGACCGGAAACCGAGGGACTAATGGGACTCACCATCGGCGTCGACATCGGCGGCACGAAGATCGCGGCCGGCGTGGTCGACGAAGAGGGCACCATCCTTGAGACGTACAAGGTGCCCACCCCGCCGACCGCGGACGGCGTGACCGACGCGATCTGCGCCGCAGTGTCCGAAGTCGGCAGCAGCCACACCATCGAGGCCGTCGGCATCGGCGCCGCCGGATACGTCGACGACAAGCGCGCGACCGTGCTCTTCGCGCCCAACATCGACTGGCGCCACGAGCCGCTCAAGGACAAGGTCGAGCAGCGCATCGGCCTGCCGGTCGTCGTCGAGAACGACGCCAACTGCGCCGCCTGGGGCGAGTACCGCTTCGGCGCGGGCCAGGGCCACGACGACGTCATCTGCATCACCCTCGGCACGGGCCTGGGCGGCGGCATCATCATCGGCAACAAGCTGCGCCGCGGCCGCTTCGGGGTCGCCGCCGAATTCGGCCACATCCGGGTCGTCCCCGACGGCCTGCTGTGCGGCTGCGGCAGCCAGGGCTGCTGGGAGCAGTACGCCTCCGGCCGCGCGCTCGTCCGGTACGCCCGGCAGCGGGCCAACGCCACCCCCGAGAACGCGGCGGTCCTGCTCGCGCTCGGCGACGGCACCCCCGAGGGCATCGAGGGCAAGCACATCAGCGAGGCCGCGCGGGCGGGCGACCTGGTGGCCATCGACTCCTTCCGCGAGCTGGCCCGCTGGGCGGGTGCGGGTCTGGCCGACCTGGCCTCACTCTTCGACCCGTCCGCCTTCATCGTGGGCGGCGGGGTCTCGGACGAGGGCGACCTCGTCCTCGACCCGATCCGCAAGTCCTTCAAGCGCTGGCTGATCGGCGGCGCCTGGCGTCCGCACGCTCAGGTCCTTGCCGCCCAGCTCGGCGGCAAGGCCGGGCTCGTCGGCGCGGCCGACCTGGCCCGCCAGGGCTGAGCCCGCACCGCACGCACGTCCGCCCGTCGCGCCCCCTGGGGGAGCGGCGGGCGGCTGCGTAGGTTGGCCCGCATGGACCTGCCTGTGGACGTGCCCGCGGCTCTGCCGCCGTTGCCGTGCTCGCGCACCGAACCGGACGGCTCCGCCGTGGTCCGGGTGCTCGGGTACAACGTGCGCTCCTTGCGCGACGACGAGGAAGCGCTGGTCCGGGTCATCCGGGCGTGCGCCCCCGACCTGGTCTTCATCCAGGAGGCCCCGCGGTTCTTCCGCTGGCGCAAACACGCGGCGCGCCTCGCCGCGAAGACGGACCTGGTGGTGCTGAGCGGGGGCGCGACGGCGGCCGGGCCGCTGCTGCTGTGCTCGCTGCGGGCGTTCGTGGAGCACACGCGGGACGAGCTGCTGCCGCTGCGGCCCGGGGAGCACCGGCGGGGCTTCGCGACGGCCGTGGTGCGGATCGGGGGCGTGCGGGTGGGGGTGCTCAGTGCGCACCTGTCCCTGCGGGCGGGGGAGCGGTACGAGCAGGCGGGCGTGCTGTTGGAGCGGCTGGCCGGGATGGACGTGCCGTACGTGGTGGCGGCCGGTGACATCAACGAGGGGCCCGAGGGGGCGGCCTTCCGGCGGCTGGCGGGGGAGCTGCAGGACTGCTGGGCGGTGGCGCCGTGGGGGGCGGAGGACACGTGGGTGCGGGGCGGGGGGCCCGGGCGGCGCATCGACGCGGTGTTCGCCTCGCGGGGGGTGGAGGTCCTGGGAGCCGGGGTCCCGCTGGGGCTCCCCGGGGTCACCTCCGCGGACCTCCACGCGGCCACGGACCACTACCCGGTCCTGGCAGCCCTCCGCCTCCCGGCGAGGTAGCCACCGCCCTCAAGCGCGGCCCGGGGTATCGCTCGTGCCTGCGCCGATGGGACGCTGGGGCCCGGTCTCGCCTCCGGCGAGGGCCCTCAAACGCCGGGCGGGCTGGTTTTGCCCCGGGGTGTCGTGTGTACCTGCGGCCGGTGGGTGCTGGGCCCGGTGGCGCCTCCGGGCCCTGCGGCCGGTGGGTGCTGGGCCCGGTGGCGCCTCCGGCGGGGGCCCTCAAGCGCCGGGCGGGCTGATTGGGGCGGGGCCGGTGGTGCCCGTTGCCCGCGCGGCGTTCCGGGCTCATTCAGCCCGCCCGGCGTTTGAGGGCACCGCAAGGTGGCCGGAGCGAAACCAGCCCGCCCGGCGTTTGAGGGCGCCCCGGGGCGGCACCTGTGAGACGGCAGGAGCGGAATCAGCCTGCCCGGCGTTTGAGGGCGCCCCGGGGCGGTGGTTGTGAGACGGCCGGAGCCAGATTTAGCCTGCCCGGCGATTGAGGGCACGACGGGGCGGCAGGCGAGAGACGGTCGGAGTGATACCGGCCTGCCCGGCGATTGAGGGTGTGGCCGGGCTTCGGGGCGCCGGAGGGGAACCAGCCCGCCCGGCGGGTGAGGGCGGTCGGGGAGGGGCTAGACCACCGCTCCGCGGCCCGGGTGGTCGTCCTCGTCGTCGTCACCGCGAGCCATCCGCGCCACCAGCGTCGCGAACCCGCCCAGGAAGCCGCCGATGCCCAGGGCCGTCAGCCACCACGTCATCTCCCACTGCAGCAGCACCGCCACCAACAGCAGCAGTGGCCCGCCCACCACCGCAAGCCACGCGAAGCGGGACGTGGCGTCGCCCGACGGGAGCGGCGGCGGCTCCGGCGGGACGAAGTGCCCCTCGTCCGCCGCGTCCCCGGCCCCCTCCGCCGCCGGCTCCGGCAGCGAGTGGTCGCGCGGGCCGACCCCCACGCCCGGGGCGAAGACCACCGAGCTGCCCAGGACCGGCGGTCCGGCCGGCCCCGCGTCCTTCTCCGGCGGTTTCGGCGCCACGGCCGGTTCCGGCTGGACGTCCTCCTCCGGCAGCATCAGGTTCTCGATGGGTCTGAAGGGCCGCGCCCCCGGCGGGTCCGGCGGCTCCTGCCCGTACCCGGCGACGATGGCCGCCCACGCCGCCTCTTCGTCCAGCGGCGGTACGCCTCCTGACGACTCCTCGTGCTCAGCCACCGCTGGCCGCCCCCTCCCTGCCGATGCTCTCCGCGAGCCGCCCGATGAACGCATAGCTGTCCGCGAAGATCCGCTCCGCGTCATGGTCCAACGTCGCGACGTGGTAGCTCTGTTCCAGCAGGGTTTCGGTGACGTCGGTGGACGACACCCTGGCGAGGATCCGGGCCGAGTCCACCGGCGGGACGACGTGGTCCTGCGGGCTGTGCAGGAGCAGCACCGGCTGGGTCACCTGCGGCAGCTCGGTGTCCACGATCCGCAGGAACTGGCGCAGCGAGTGCGCGGCCCGGGTCGGCACCCGGTCGTACCCGACCTCCTCCGAGCCGCCCTTGGCGATGTCGCTGGCGATGCCCGGCGTGGAGCGAAGGAAGTGCTGGGCGACGGGGAGCGCGAAGGCCAACGGGTCGTGGACCTTGTTGGCCGGGTTGACGAGGACGACACCGCTGATCGCGTCCCCGTGCTTGGCGGCCAGCCGCAGCGTGAGCGCCCCACCCATCGACAGCCCGAAGACGAAGACCTGCTCGCACCGCTCCAGCAGCTCCCGCAGCGCGCGGTCGACCTCCGCGTACCAGTCCTGCCAGCCGGTGAGCTGCATGTCCTGCCACCGGGTGCCGTGCCCGGGGAGCAGCGGAAGCGACACCGTCAGCCCGCGCTCGGCCAGATACTCGGCCCAGGGGCGCAGGGACTGCGGCGAACCGGTGAAGCCGTGGCAGAGGAGGACGCCGACCTCTCCGCCCTCGTGGCGGAACGGCTCGGCTCCAGGGAGGACGGGCACCTGAATCTCCTTGATCATGACGTTCTGGGGGTGGGTGCGGTGTGCTACTTCACCGTACGCGACCGCGCTGACACCGACCAGGGTCGTCGGGCCGCCACAGGGGCGGTCACGGGTTAAGGTCTGTTCGACGGACAAAGGAAGGCTTTCGAGTTGATCTACGGCGCAATGAAGTTCTCCATCGGCGGTTCCCTGAAGCTCGCCTTCAGGCCGTGGGTGGAGGGCCTCGAGAACATTCCCGCCGAGGGGCCGGCGATCCTCGCGAGTAACCATCTGTCCTTCTCCGACTCCTTCTTCCTGCCCGCGGTGCTGGACCGGAAGGTCACCTTCATCGCCAAGGCGGAGTACTTCACCTCGCCGGGCGTCAAGGGCAAGCTCACGGCCGCCTTCTTCAAGGGCGTCGGCCAGCTCCCGGTGGACCGCTCCGGCGCGCGCGGTGCGGGCGAGGCCGCCATCAAGAGCGGCATCGAGGTCATCGAACGCGGGGAGCTGTTCGGTATTTACCCCGAGGGGACCCGTTCACCCGACGGTCGCCTGTACCGGGGCAAGCCCGGTGGGCTGGCCCGGGTGGCGCTGGCCACCGGCGCCCCCGTGATCCCCGTGGCGATGATCGACACCGAGAAGATCCAGCCGCCCGGCAAGGTCGTCCCGAAGCTGATGCGCCCGGGCATCCGGATCGGCAAGCCGCTCGACTTCAGCCGCTACCACGGCATGGACGGCGACCGCTTCATCCTGCGTTCGGTGACCGACGAGGTCATGTACGAGATCATGAAGCTCTCCGGCCAGGAGTACGTCGACATCTACGCGACCGCCGCCAAGCGGCAGATCGCCGACGCGGAGAAGGCCGCCAAGGCCGACCACGCGGCCCTGGCCAAGGAAGCGAAGGACGCTCAGGACGCCAAGGAAGCGGACGCCGAGCGGAACTAGCGAGGGGCCGGGGCGAGGGGTGCGGGGCGGAGCGGGCGGTGCCCGCCCGTGAGGGGTGGGGGAGATGGCGAAGCGCGAACGCGTCGTACGCATGTCGGTCGAGCTGCCGCTGTGGCGGGCGCTGACCGCCTACCGGCTGCTCACCGCGGTCTACGCGGTGCTGCTCTTCGGCTTCGCCCACCGCGAGTTCGACCGCCCCTGGGTGGCGGCCTGCTACCTCGGCTTCCTCGTGCTGTGGACCCTGGCCACCTTCTCCAGGGTGTCCGGCGCGGCGAGCTGCACGAAGCCCTTCCTCGGCGCGGACCTCACGGTCGCGGTCGTCGGGATCCTGCTGACCCCGCTCGCCGACGCCCAGGCGCGGATCGCCGGCGGCGGCCCGACCCTCCCGTCGATCTGGAGCGCGGGCGCGGTCCTCGCCTTCGCCATCAAGGGCGGTTGGCGCTGGGCGGGATTCGCCTCCTCCTTCGTCGCCGTCGCCAACATCGTGATCCAGCGCGGCGAACCGACCCGGGACACCTTCCACAACGTGCTGCTGGTGTGGGTCGCCTCGATCGCCATCGGGTACGTCGTCGAGGTCGCCCGGGCCAGTGAGGCGACCCTCGCGCGCGCCCTGGAGATCGAGGCCGCCACCCGCGAACGCGAGCGCCTGGCCCGGGACATCCACGACGGGGTCCTCCAGGTCCTCGCCATGGTCCAGCGGCGCGGCGCGGAGGTCGGCGGCGAGGCCGCCGAACTGGGCCGGATGGCCGGGGAGCAGGAGGTGGCGCTGCGCACCCTGGTCTCCAGCGGCCTGGTGCCGCCCTCCCGGATCTCCCGCGACGAGTCGCGGGGCGCGTTCGTCGACAGCGTGGACGTGGCGGAACCCGGCGCGGACGAGGGGGAGCTGGACCTGCGCGCCCTGCTCGCACCGCACGCCGGGTCGCTCGTGAGCTTCGCGGAACCGGGCGCCCCGGTCCCGCTCCCGGCGCCGGCGGCCCGGGAACTGGCCGCCGCCACCGCCGCCGCCCTCGACAACGTCCGCAAGCACGCGGGAGCCGGGGCCCGGGCCTGGATCCTGGTCGAGGACTGGGGCGACGAGGTGATCGTCACGGTCCGGGACGACGGCCCGGGCATCGCGGCGGGCCGGCTCGACCAGGCCGCGGGCGAGGGCCGGCTGGGAGTGGCCCAGTCGATCCGGGGACGGTTGCGGGACCTCGGCGGCACGGCCGAGCTGGTGTCCGTACCGGGCCAGGGCACCGAAGTGGAACTGAAAGTACCGAGGGGGAGGACGGGTTCGTGATGAACACCGAGCACAGTGCGGGGGACCGGTCGGCGGCCGACATCAAGGTGATGGTCGTCGACGACCACCCCATGTGGCGGGACGCGGTCGCCCGCGACCTCGCCGCCGCGGGGTTCGACGTGGTCGCCACGGCGGGCGACGGCCCCGAGGCGGTCCGCCGGGCCCGCGCCGCCGCGCCGCAGGTCCTGGTCCTCGACCTCAAC
Source organism: Streptomyces sp. NPDC028419 (assembly GCF_055565515.1). Classification (NCBI taxonomy): domain Bacteria; kingdom Bacillati; phylum Actinomycetota; class Actinomycetes; order Kitasatosporales; family Streptomycetaceae; genus Streptomyces; species Streptomyces sp. NPDC028419. The sequence goes on from NZ_JBVHUE010000018.1 coordinate 45,044, forward strand.
CTGCCGGGCATGCCCGGTGTGCAGGTCTGCAAGGAACTGGTCGGCGCCGACCCCGCCCTGCGCGTGCTGGTGCTGTCCGCCAGCGGCGAGCACGCCGACGTGCTGGAGGCGGTCAAGTCCGGTGCCACCGGCTACCTGCTGAAGTCCGCGGGCGCCGGCGAACTCATCGACGCCGTGCGCCGCACCGCGGTCGGCGACCCGGTCTTCACCCCGGGCCTGGCCGGGCTGGTCCTCGGCGAGTACCGCCGGCTGGCCACGGACCCCGCCCCGGCCGCCGCCGACGAGCCGAAGGCCCCGCAGCTGACCGATCGGGAGACCGAGGTGTTGCGCCTGGTGGCCAAGGGGCTGTCGTACAAGCAGATCGCGGAGCGGCTCGTCATCTCCCACCGCACGGTGCAGAACCACGTCCAGAACACCCTGGGCAAGCTCCAGTTGCACAACCGCGTGGAGCTCGTCCGCTACGCCATCGAGCGCGGCCTCGACGACGCGTAGGGCGCGGGTGGGCCGCCGGTGGGCCGCGCGTAGATCGTACGAATTCCCGTACGAGTGAACGGGAGTGCGCAACCACCCTTCAATTCACCGGAATTGACTCTTCCAGCGTGGGTCGAGTGACCTGCGTCACCACTAGCGTGGCCGCCGTGCGGGCTCAGCGGGCCCCTTGGCGAAGGGAAGATTCCATGAAGGTCGGAGTGCTGACCGGCGGCGGCGACTGCCCCGGACTCAACGCGGTCATCCGCGCGGCGGTGCGCAAGGGCGTCCAGGAGTACGCGTACGACTTCATCGGCTTCAAGGACGGCTGGCGCGGGGCGGTCGAGGGCGACACCGTCCCGCTCGGCATCCCCGAGGTCCGCGGCATCCTGCCCCGCGGCGGAACGGTCCTCGGCTCCTCGCGCACCAACCCCTTCAAGGTGGAGCAGGGGGTCCGCCGGATCAAGGAGAACCTCACCAAGTACGAGGTCGACGCCCTGATCGCGATCGGCGGCGAGGACACCCTGGGGGTCGCGGCCCGGCTGTTCGACGAGTACGGCATCCCCTGCGTCGGCGTGCCGAAGACCATCGACAACGACCTGTCGGCGACGGACTACACCTTCGGCTTCGACACCGCCGTCGGGATCGCCACCGAGGCCATCGACCGGCTGCACACCACCGCCGAATCGCACATGCGGGTCCTGGTCGTCGAGGTCATGGGCCGGCACGCGGGCTGGATCGCCCTGCACTCGGGGCTGGCCGGCGGCGCCAACGTCATCCTCATCCCGGAGCAGCGCTTCGACGTGGACCAGGTGTGCGCGTGGGTGACCTCCCGGTTCAAGGCGAGCTACGCGCCGATCGTGGTCATCGCCGAGGGCGCCATGCCCAAGGACGGCGAGATGGTGCTCAAGGACGCCACCAAGGACTCCTTCGGGCACGTCCGGCTGTCGGGCGTCGGCGAGTGGCTGGCCCTGGAGATCGAGAAGCGGACCGGCAAGGAGGCCCGTACGACGGTGCTCGGCCACGTCCAGCGCGGCGGCACTCCGAGCGCCTTCGACCGCTGGCTCGCCACCCGCTTCGGCCTGCACGCCATCGACGCGGTGCGGGAGCGGGACTTCGGGAAGATGGTCGCGCTCCAGGGGACGGACATCGTCCGGGTGCCGATCGCCGAGGCCACGGCGAAGCTGAAGACCGTGGACCCGGCGTTGTACGCCGAGGTCGGGGTCTTCTTCGGCTGACCTGCCGCCGGACGTCGGGCGGGCGGGCCCGGAGCATGGGTCGTATCGTGACGAAAGGCGTGCGGGGCGCCCGGTGCCCGGCACACACGGCGCGGGTGCGACCCATGGTCCGGCGGACGGGAGCGAGCGTGGAGATCCTGGCATTCGGTGTGACGGCCGACGAGAAGCCGCTGATGGAGCGCGCCTTCGCGGGGGACCACGAGGTCCGCTGTCTGGACGTGTTCCTGAGCGAGGACACCGCGCCGATCGCGGCGGGCTACGAGGTGGTCTCCACCAGCGTGAACGCCGACCTGAACGGCCGGGTGCTGCGGACCCTCGCCGCGGGCGGCACGCGGATGATCGCCCAGCGCTCCACCGGCTTCAACAACATCGACCTGGAGGTCGCGGGCCAGCTGGGCCTGACGGTGGGCCGCGTCTCCTACTACTCGCCGTACTCGGTCGCCGAATTCGCCTGGGCGCTGGCGATGGCGGTCAACCGGCGGATCGTGCGCGCCTCCAACCGCACCCGCGACTTCGACTTCCGGCTGAACGGTCTGATGGGCCGGGACCTGCGGGGCCGCACGGCGGGCGTCCTCGGCACCGGGAAGATCGGCGAGGCGTTCACCCGGATCGCCCACGGGTTCGGGATGAACCTGCTGGGCTGGGACGTCGCGCAGAACCCGGCCTGCGTGGAGCTGGGGATGAAGTACGTCGAGAAGGAGGAGCTGTTCGCGGCGGCGGACCTGATCAGCCTGCACGTGCCGCTGCTGGACTCGACGCACCACATCATCGACTCGACCGCGCTGCGGACGATGAAGGACGACGCGATCCTCGTGAACACCAGCCGGGGCGGGCTGGTGGACACCGACGCGCTCGTCAGCGAGCTGCGGTCCGGGCGGTTCTCGGGGGTGGGGCTCGACGTGTACGAGGCGGAGGCCGGGGTGTTCTTCCTGGACAAGTCCCTGGACGCGGTGGAGGACGACACGCTGGCGCGGTTGGTGACCTTCCCGCACGTGGTGGTCACCTCGCACCAGGCGTACTACACACGGGACGCGGTGGAGCAGATCATCACCACGACCGTCGCCAACGTGCGCGACTACCTGGCGGGCCGCCGCTCGGAGAACACCCTGGTCCCCCGGCTCTAGTGCCGTGACCGGGGTCGGGCCCGACCGCGGCCCGACCCCACCCGAGCCCGTCACGCCCGCGCGGCGCCTCCCGGAGTCACGGCGCCCGCGGCGGGGACCGGGCGCATGGACGCCAGCAGGTCGCGGACCACGTCCGCGCCCCGCAGGCTCAGCACCGACTCCGGATGGAACTGGACCCCGGCGAAGCCGCCCGCCGCGCCGCGCAGGGCGTGCACCTCGTACGTCGCCGGGTCACGGGAGACCTCCACGCCGGCCGCGGCCAGCCGCGCCGCCGCCGCGTCGTCGCAGCGGGCGGTGTAGGTGTTGTAGAAGCCCACCACCTCCGGGCTGCCGAACAGGTCGACGGTGGTCTGCGCCCCCTGCGCCGGTTCGGCCTTGCGCACCAGGGGCAGCCCCAGCTCGGCGGCCAGCAGCTCGTGTCCCAGGCAGACGCCCAGGATCCCGCCCCGGTGCGTGGCCAGCAGCTCCCGGGCCAGCCCCCGCAGCAGCCGCATCCGGGGGTCGGCGCCGTCCGCAGGGTCGCCCGGGCCGGGGCCCAGCACCACCGGGCCCGTCCAGGCGAGGGCGGCGGCGCGCAGCCCCGGGTCGTCGTAGCGGCGCACGGTCACGTCCAGCCCGCACACCCGCAGCACGTGCGCCAGCATCGCGGTGAAGGTGTCCTCCGCGTCGATGACCAGCGCGTGCCCCGCGGCCACCGCGGGCCGGTCCTGCATCCGCAGCCAGAACGGCGCCAGGTCCCGGCGCCGGGCCGCCAGCGCCGCCTGTACCCGGGGGTCCTCGCCGAGCCGGACCGGGCCGGCGACGGGCCGGGGCGCGGCCGGCCGCACCCCGAGGGCGGCCAGCACCCCGGCGGCCTTGGCGTGCGTCTCGGCCACTTCGCCCGCCGGGTCGGAGTGCCGCACCAGCGTCGCGCCGACCGGGACGCGCAGGGCGCCGTCGGCGTCGATGTCGGCGGTGCGGATCAGGATGGGGGAGTCCAGGCTCTGCGTCCCGTCGGCGTCGCGGCCCAGCAGGGCGAGCGCGCCCGCGTAGTAGCCGCGGCCGCCGGACTCGTAGCGCTCGATGACGCGGCAGGCGTTCTGCACCGGCGAGCCGGTGACGGTCGCCGCGAACATCGTCTCGCGCAGCACCTCCCGCACGTCCAGGGTCGAGCGTCCGCGCAGCTCGTACTCGGTGTGCGCGAGGTGGGACATCTCCTTCAGCCGCGGTCCGACGACGACCCCGCCCCGGTCGGCGACCGTGCACATCATCTTGAGCTCCTCGTCGACGACCATCGACAGCTCCTCGGTCTCCTTGCGGTCGCCGAGGAAGGCGAGGAGGGACTCGGCCGTGGGCCCGCCGGCGGGATAGCGGTAGGTACCGCTGATCGGATTCATCACCACCGTGCCGCCGGTCATCCGTACGTGGACCTCGGGGCTGGCCCCGACCAGGGTCCGGGTGCCCGTGTGCACGACGTACGTCCAGTACGCGCCCCGCTCGGCCACCAGCAGCCGCCGGAAGAGGGCGAGCGCGTCGGCCCGGCCGAAGTCCGGGACGCTGCCGCCGTAGGTGCGCCGGATGACGAAGTTGGCGCCCTCGCCGCGGCCGATCTCGTCCTCGATGACCCGCCGCACGGTGGCGGCGTACTCCTCGTCACCGACGTCGAAGCCGCCGCCCTCGACCCGTACCTCGTGGTCGGGCAGGGCCGCCAGGGCTTCGGCGAGCGGGACCGCGTGCAGCTGCTCGGCGACCAGCACGCTCAGCGGGGTGCCGTCGTCGCGCACGTCGAAACCGCGCTCGCGGATCTGCCGGAACGGCACCAGGGCGAGCGTGGGCAGGTCACCGAGCGGGAGGTCGGCGAGGCGCTCCACCTCGTGGACCGGGCCGGTCAGCACCTCGACGGTGTCGTGGTCCAGGCCGGGGGTGCGCCGGCGCAGCAGGGCGAAGGGCGGGGCGGCGTCGTCGAGCAGCCGGCCGAAGGGGTTCGCGGGGGGCGGGTTCATGGGGCGCGGGTTCATGGGTCGGGCTTCCTTCCAGTGGGGTACGTGGAGGGAGCGGCCCGGAAAACACCGAAGGCCGCCCCCGGGGGCGGCCTTCGCGTCTGTTCGGTGGGTACGCGAGTCAGTGGGCCGCCAACGGAGCGGTCCACCACCAGTTCTGGTTCGAGTGCGCGTACATGTCCGGCACGATAGCCCATGCTCCGCCGTGCGCCGCAGAACTCCGTCTCACGATCTGATCGCCGGGCTGGACGGCGCGTGTGACGACGTAATGTGTACGAGGTGACCGTGAACGCTGAAAACCAAGCCCCCGCCGCCAAGGCGACCTGGCGAGACCTTCCCGCGGCGCAGCAGCCTTCGTACCCCGATGCCGAGGCTCTGCGCGCTGTCGTCGCGGACCTCGAGTCGTATCCTCCGCTCGTCTTCGCGGGCGAATGCGACCAGCTGCGCGCCCGACTGGGAGCCGTCGCCAAGGGCGAGGCGTTCCTGCTCCAGGGCGGCGACTGCGCCGAGGCATTCGACGGGGTCTCCGCCGACCACATCCGCGCCAAGCTGAAGACGCTGCTCCAGATGAGCGCCGTCCTGACCTACGCGGCCTCCGTGCCCGTGGTCAAGATCGGCCGCATCGCGGGCCAGTACTCCAAGCCGCGCTCCAAGGACACCGAGACCCGCGACGGCGTCACGCTGCCGACCTACCGCGGCGACTCCGTCAACGGCTTCGCCTTCACCGAAGAGGCCCGGATCCCGGACCCCGAGCGGCTGAAGCGGATGTACCACGCCTCCGCCTCGACCCTGAACCTCGTGCGCGCCTTCACCACCGGTGGTTACGCGGACCTGCGCCAGGTGCACGCCTGGAACCAGGACTTCGTGAAGGCCTCCCCGTCCGGGCAGCGCTACGAGCAGCTCGCGCGGGAGATCGACAACGCGCTGAACTTCATGAAGGCCTGTGGCACGGACCCGGCCGAGTTCAAGGCCGTGGAGTTCTACGCCTCCCACGAGGCGCTGCTCCTCGACTACGAAGGTGCGCTGACCCGCACCGACTCACGCACCGGCAAGCTCTACGACACCTCGGGCCACATGGTCTGGATCGGCGAGCGCACCCGTCAGCTGGACCACGCCCACATCGAGTTCTGCGCGCAGATCGCCAACCCGATCGGCATCAAGCTCGGTCCCACGACCACCGTGGACGAGGCGCTCACCTACATCGACCGCCTCGACCCGAAGCGCATTCCGGGCCGGCTGACCTTCGTCGTCCGCATGGGCGCCGACAAGGTCCGCGACAAGCTCCCCGAGCTGGTCGAGAAGGTCACCGCTTCGGGCGCGATCGTCGCGTGGATCACCGACCCGATGCACGGCAACACCTTCGAGGCGGCTTCCGGCCACAAGACGCGCCGTTTCGACGACGTGCTCGACGAGGTCAAGGGCTTCTTCGAGGTGCACAAGGAGCTCGGCACGCACCCGGGCGGCATCCACGTCGAGCTGACCGGTGACGACGTCACCGAGTGCGTCGGCGGCGGCGACGAGATCTTCGTCGACGACCTGCACCAGCGCTACGAGACGGCCTGCGACCCGCGGCTCAACCGCAGCCAGTCGCTGGACCTGGCGTTCCTGGTCGCCGAGATGTACCGCGACCAGTAGGACCGGTACGACCGGTAGGACCAGTAGGACCGATAGGAATCGCGATCAGTAGGTAGCTTCCTATGAGGGTGGGGCGTGGATCGATGTGATCCGCGCCCCACCGTCGTATCCAGGCCTTTTAGGGAACCCTAAGTTTGGGTAGGGTTAGGTAAGCCTCACCGAACGGGGGGTGGCCCGCTCCGGGAGGTGAACCGCGTGTACGTCTGCTCTTGCTTCGGCATCACGGACAAGCAGGTCAAGGCCCACGCGGACGCGGGCGCGTGCACGCCCCGCCAGATCGCCTCGGCCACCAAGGCCGGCACCGACTGCGGCTCGTGCGTACGGACCATCCAGGGCATCCTCGGCCGGGGCGCGTGCCCCCGCCGCGAGCTGCTGGAGAAGGGCGACGCCGTCGCCGTGCTGGCCGCCGACCCGATCCTCACCGTCGCCGACGAGGCCCTCGCCCCGGCCGCGTGACCCGTTCGGGCTAGCTCTCCGGCTGCTCCAGCAGCTGCGCGATGTAGAGCGGCTCACCGATCTGCTCGATGATCTCCAGCTGGGTGTCGAGGTAGTCGATGTGGTGCTCCTCGTCCTCCAGGATCTCCTCGAACAGGCGCGCCGAGGTGATGTCGCCCTTGCCGCGCATGACCTCGATGCCGCGCTTGAGGCGGTCGATCGCCTCGACCTCGACCTGGCGGTCCGCCTGGAACATCTCCGTCAGGGTCTGGCCGACCCGGACGTGGAAGAGCCGCTGGTAGTTCGGCAGACCGTCGAGCATCAGGATGCGCTCGGTGATCTTGTCCGCGTGCTTCATCTCGTCGATGGACTCGGCACGGGTGTACTTGGCGAGCTTGGTCCAGCCCTTGTTGTCCTGGATGCGGTAGTGCAGCCAGTACTGGTTGATCGCGGTCAGTTCGCCGGTCAGCTGCTCGTTGAGGAATTCAAGAACCTCGGGGTCGCCCTGCATGGCAGCGGGCTCCTTCCAAGTGGTGTGACGGGGCAGGTGCGCGCATCCTCGCACCGCCGTCCGGGGGCGTCCAGTAAGTGCCTCCTTAGTGGGAGTTACTCGGACTTGCCCGAATAGGCGCGGACCTGGTCGTGACCACCCCGGCCAGTCTGTCACCATGGAGTCATGGGTCACCCGGAAAGCCGCGAAACTGCGGAAGCAGCGCAGCTGGAGCTCCCTCCGGGACAGCGATTGCAGCGGGGCTGGCCGGTCACCCACTACGGGCCCGTGCCCAAGTTCAAGCCGGACCGCTGGGAGTTCAGGGTCTTCGGCGCCACCGCCGACGGCGACAAGCACTGTTGGAACCACGAGGAGTTCTCGGCGCTGCCGTTCTCCACGGTGACGGCCGACCTGCACTGCGTGACGAAATTCAGCATGGCCGGGGCCGAATGGGGCGGCGTGCTCACCCGTGAGCTGCTGCGGTTGGCGCCGCCCGCGCCGACGGCCACCCACGTGATGGTGTGGGCCGAGTACGGCTTCAGCTCGAACCTGCGGCTCGCCGACTTCACCTCCGAGCGGGCCCTCTTCGCCACCCACCAGGGCGGTGAACCCCTGACCGCCGAACACGGCTTCCCGCTGCGGCTGGTGGTCCCGCACCTGTACGCCTGGAAGGGCCCCAAGTGGGTCCGCGGCATCGAGTACATGACCGCCGACCGGCGCGGTTTCTGGGAAGAGCGCGGCTACCACAACATCGGCGACCCCTGGCGCGAGCAGCGCTACTCCTACCAGGAGGAGCCGGGCGACGGCCCTGAGCTCTGAGTTCCGAGTTCCGAGCCCATAGTTCCGAGCCCGGAGCCCCGAACTCCGAGCGCCCCGCGTCAGTGCAGGTCGCGCAGCTCCTTGAGCAAGGCGACGTCCGCCGCGTGCCCCTCCTTGCCGCCCGGCGTCTCGATGACCAGCGGTACGCCGTCCATCGCCGGGTGCGAGAACAGCTCGGCGAAGGCCTCGCGCCCGATGTGCCCCTGACCGATGTTGGCGTGCCGGTCCTTGTGGGCCCCCACGCCCTCCTTGGAGTCGTTCGCGTGGATCAGCTTCAGGCGGCCCTCGCCCACCGTGTCCACCAGCAGGTCCAACGTCTGCTTCGTCCCGCCCGGTTCCGCCAGGTCGTGGCCGGCCGCGAAGATGTGGCAGGTGTCCAGGCAGATCCCGAGCTTGGGGTGGGCGTCGAGCGCCTCGAAGTACGGGCCGAAGTCCCAGGTCCGCGAGCACAGCGAGAAGCCCTGCCCGGCCGTCGACTCCAGCAGCAGGAAGGGGTCGTCGTCGTGCGTCAGCTCGTCCAGCAGCGGCAGCATGTGCTCCCTGACCTGCGCGTACGCCAGCTCGCGCGGGCGGCCTCCGGTCGCCGAACCGGTGTGGACGACCACCCCGCGGGCGCCGATCTCCCGCCCCCGGCGCAGCGAGTGGCGCAGGGACTCCACCGACTTCTCCACCGTCGCCTCGGTGTGCGAGCCGAAGTTGATCAGGTACGGGGCGTGCACGTAGACCGGGATCGCGTCCCGCGCGCACCCCTCGCGGAACAGCTCGTCCTGCGCCGGGTTGCCCACCGGGGTCGCCCAGCCGCGCGGGTTGGCGACGAAGACCTGGACGGCCTCGGCGCCCATCTCCCGGGCGTACGTCAGCCCGACCGAGGCGAGCCCGCCCGCGACAGGCACGTGCCCGCCCACCGGATTGCGCACCGCGCCCGGCGAGCGCGTCAGCCGTGTCCCGCGCATCCCTACAGCCCCTTGGTCTTGACGGTGATCGTGCTGCCCTCGGGGGCGCTCTGGCCGGCCGGCACCGACTGGGTGTCGACGGTGTTGCTGAAGGAGAGGAACGGCCGTTCCACCTTCACCTTGAAGCCCGCGCCCTCCAACGCCCGCTTCGCGGCCTCCGCGTCCTGGCCGACGACGTTCGGCACCGGAACCTGACGCGGCCCCTTGGAGACGGTCAGCGTCACCGTGTCGCCCGCGGCCGCCTGGGCGCCCGCGCTCAGCGACTGGTTGGCGACCGATCCGGCCGGGCTGGGCGAGTTGACCTGCTCCGGCGCGACCTCGACCTTGAGGCCGAGCCCCTCCAGCCCGGCGCGGGCCTGCTCGACGCCCGCGCCGACCACGCTGGGCACCTGGACCGGGCGGCCCTTGCTGACCACCAGCGCCACCGCCGCGTCCGGGGCCAGCTGTGCGCCGCCCTCGGGGTTGCTGCTGATCACCGCGCCCTGCGGGAGGTCCTGGCTGAAGGCCTGGCTGACGATGCCGGGCGCGAGGCCCGCCTTGGTCAGCTCCGTCTTCGCGGCGTCGAGCGGCTTGCCCTTGACGTTGGGCACGAGGACGACCTGCGGGCCGCGGGAAATCACCAGCGTCACCGCGCCGTTGCCGCGGATCCGCTTGCCGCTCTCCGGGTCGCTGTTCATCACGGTGCCGCGCTCGATGGTGTCGCTGAACTTGCGGTCGACCCCCTTCACCCCGAGGCCCGCCGCCGACAGCTGGGCGCGGGCCTGCTCCTCGGTCTTGCCGAGCAGCCGCGGGACCTGGGTGAACTGACCCGCGCTTATGTACCAGACCCCGGTGCCCAGGCCCAGGGCCAGCAGGAGCCCGGCGACGATCAGGTACGTGCCGCGCCGGGGGCGGGGGCGGCGCACCGCGCGCGGGCGCCCGGCCCCGGGCGGCGGTCCGGGGTGCTCCAGCCGTGAGGTGTGCTCCGCGGGGGCGGCCGTCGGGGCGGTGCGCGGGATCACGCTGGTCCGGTCCTCGGCCGAGGTCCGGTCCTCGGCGCGCGCCTGCGGCGGTACGGTGTCCAGCTCGCCGTCGGTCAGCGCGGACCGGGCCTCGCGGACCAGGGCGAGCAGCGCCACCGCGTCGTAGGGGCGCAGCTCGGCGTTGCGGGCGCAGGCGGTGGCGACCAGGTCGTCCAGGGCCACCGGAAGGCCGGGGACGGCGGCCGACGGGGGCGGCACGTCCTCGTTGAGGTGGCGGAAGATGACCTCGGCCGGGGTGCCGCCGGTGTGCGGCTTGGTGCCCGTGAGCATCTCGTACAGGACGACGCCGCAAGCGTAGACGTCGACGCGGGCGTTGGTGAGCCCGTTCTCGATCTGCTCGGGGGCGAGGTAGGAGACCGTGCCGAGCACCGAGCCGGTGGTGTCGGTGACGGAGTCGACGCTGCGGACCAGGCCGAAGTCGGCGACCTTCACCCGGCCGTCGTCGCCGATCAGGACGTTCTCGGGCTTCACGTCCCGGTGCACCAGCGCGGCGCGGTGGGCCGCGCCGAGGGCGGCCAGCATCGGCTCCAGGATGTCCAGCGCGGCCCGCGGGCGCAGGGCGCCGCGCTCGCGCAGGACGTCGCGCAGGGTGCAGCCGGAGACGTACTCCATGGCGAGGAAGACGAACGGGCCGTCCGTGCCCTGGTCGAAGACGCCGACCACGTTCGGGTGCGCGAGCCGGGCCACGGACTTGGCCTCGCGGATGAACCGCTCGACGAAGGCGCCGTCGGCGGCGAGGGTCGGGTGCATCACCTTGAGCGCGAGCACGCGGTCGAGGCGGGTGTCCACGGCCCGATAGACCGTGGCCATCCCGCCGACCGCGATGCGGGCGTCGATGCGGTAGCGGCCGTCGAGCACGCGCCCGACGAGGGGGTCGTCCAGGGTCGTATCCACCCGGCGATTCTACGAGGGCCCCGCCGCCCCCCGTCGCCGGTCCCACCCCTTGCAGCGCACCTGTGACGCACCCCGCCCTTGGCCTCGCGGCCCGCGCCGCACCCTTTGCCTGCGGCCCGAGCAGGGGCAAACCGTCGGGGGCGGACGGTCGTGGCGGGTGGTCGTGGCCTCCGGCGGGCCCTCAATCGCCGGGCGGGCTGGTGTGGGCCGGCCTGTGCGCGGAGCAGGGGCGCACCCAGCCTGCCCGGCGTTTGAGGGCCCGCCGGAGGCGAATGCAGCCCGCCCGGCGGTTGAGGGCGGGCGGCGGGTCAGAAGGCCGGGCGTTCCGGGTCCAGGGTGGCGCGGCCCTCGGTGGGGGACGAGGCGGCGGCGAAGTGGCGGCGCGGGATCCGCCCGGCACGCCGGGCGAGGCGCCCCGCCGTCACGGCGTCCCGCATGGCCCCCGCCATCAGCACCGGCACCTGCGCCCGGGTCACCGCAGAGGCCAGCATCACCGCGGCGCAGCCCAGCTCCATCGCCAGGGCCGCGTCGGACGCGGTCCCGGCCCCGGCGTCCAGGATCACCGGCACCCCGGCCCGCTCGACGATCAACTCGAAGTTGTGCCGGTTGCGGATGCCCAGCCCCGACCCGATCGGCGAGCCGAGCGGCATGATCGCCGCGCAGCCCACGTCCTCCAGCTTGCGGGCGAGCACCGGGTCGTCGTTGGTGTACGGCAGGACCGTGAAGCCCTCGTCGACCAGGGTCTCGGCGGCGTCGAGCAGTTCGACGCCGTCGGGCAGCAGGGTCCGCTCGTCGGCGACGACCTCCAGCTTGATCCAGTCCGTGCCGAGCGCCTCGCGCGCGAGGCGTGCGGTCAGCACGGCCTCGCCCGCGGTGAAGCAGCCCGCGGTGTTGGGCAGGACGGCGATGCCGAGCCGGTTCAGCACGGACAGCACGGATCCCTGGACGGTGGGGTCCAGTCGCCGCATCGCGACGGTGGTGAGCTCGGTGCCGGAGGCGATCAGGGACCGTTCCAGGACGTCGAGGCTGGGCGCGCCGCCCGTACCCATGATCAGGCGGGACGAGAAGGTCCGGCCGCCCAGGACGAAGGGGTCGTCGGTCGCGGTGTCGGTGTCGCGGGACATGGTTCAGCCTCCCTGGACCGCGGTGAGGACCTCGACGCGGTCGCCGTGGCCCACCGTGGTGGCGGGCCACTGGCCGCGCGGGACCACGGTCTCGTTGAGGGCGGCGGCGACCCCCTTGGGCGCGGCGGTCAGGGTGGCGACGACCGCGTCGAGGGTGGTGCCCGCGGGGAACTCGCGGGGCTCGCCGTTGACGGAGACGGTCATGCGGGGGACTCCTCGCGTACGGCGGAGAAACGGCGCGGGCTGAAGGGGCGGGCCAACTCGGGCAGTTCCCCGGTGGTCAGTACGTCGGCCAACACGTCGCCGGTGACCGGGGTGAGCAGCACGCCGTTGCGGTAGTGCCCGGTGGCCAGGTGCAGCCCCGGCAGCTCGGTCGGGCCGAGCAGCGGGGCGTTGTCGGGGGAGCCGGGGCGCAGGCCCGCGCGGGTCTCGGTGAGCGGCAGCTCGGTGATCCCGGGCACCAGCTCGTGGGCGTCGCGCAGCAGCTCGTACACGCCGCCGGCGGTGACGGTGGTGTCCCAGCCCAGCTCCTCGCTGGTGGCGCCGACGACGAGCTCGCCGTTCTCGCGCGGGACCAGGTAGACGTGGCTGCCGCGGACCACGGCCCGCACGGTCCGGGACAGGAAGGGCGCGTAGGCGGGCGGCACGGTGAGCCGCAGCACCTGCCCCTTGACCGGCCGTACGGGAGGCAGCGCCCGCGGCGGTACGCCGGCCAGCCTGCCGCTGAGGCTGCCCGCGGCCAGCACCACCTGGTCGGCGGCCAGCTCGGTGCCGTCGTCGAGCAGCGCCCCGGCGGCCCGGTCGGCGGTGACGGTGAGCCGGGTGGCGGCCGCCCGGTGGATGCGCACGCCGGCCCGCTCGCACGCGGCCAGCAGGGCGGCCGCGAGCCGCCGGGGGTCGACCTGGTGGTCGCCGTCCACGCGCAGCCCGCCGCGTACGCCCGGCGCCAGCATCGGCTCCAGGCGGCGGCACTCGCGGCCGGTCAGCCACTGCGCGTCCAGGCCGCAGCGGCGCTGGAGGGCGTGCAGCTCGCGCAGGTGGACCCGGTCGTCGGCGTCGAGGGCGACGGCGAGGGTGCCGCAGGCGCGGTAGCCGATGTCCAGGCCGCCGCTCGCGTCGGCGAGCTCCGCGGCGAAGGCCGGGTAGCGCTCGGCGGAGGCGAGGTTCAGGCCGAGCAGGGTCTCCTCGCCGTAGTGCAGCTCGGTGACGGCGGCGAGCATGCCGGCCGCGACCTGTGCGGCGCCGCCGCCGGGCGCCGGATCGGCCAGTGCGGTGCGCAGCCCGCGCCGGGCCGCCCGCCAGGCGGTGACCAGGCCGATGATGCCGCCTCCGATGACGAGGACATCACATCCCCGGCCGGAATCCGAGCCGGGATTTCCGTAAGAGTGCATGGGCGTCCAGCCCCTCCCTTCGCCGGCATGACCCGGATCAGGTTCGTACGGTCGGAGGCCGTCCAGCCTCCCTCTCAGCCCGGTCCGCCGGGCTCCCGCGATAGGTACGGTGGCCAGCCTAACCCCGCCGCGGGGGCCCGGTAAGGCTGCCTCCCTATTCCTGACGGATCGTCAGATGATTAGGCTGGGCGCCGTGAACGAGCAGACGCACGAGCAGACCGAGCAGACGCGGGAGCGGACGGACCCGGCCCCGGCCGCCGCGGTCCCACCCGCCGTGGTGATCGTCGGCGCCGGCATGGCCGGGGTGCAGACCGCGGTGGCCCTGCGGGAACAGGGCTTCACCGGCCCGGTGACCCTGCTGGGCGCCGAACCCCATCAGCCCTACGACCGGCCCCCGCTCTCCAAGGCCGTCCTCCTCGGCAAGGCCGAGGGCGCCGCCTTCGACGTGGACTTCGAGGGCCTCGACATCGACCTGCGGCTCGGCGTCGAGGTCACCGCCCTGCGCGCCGCCGACCACGCGCTCGACACCACCGCGGGCCCCGTCCCCTACGGCGTCCTGGTCCTGGCCACGGGCGCCGAGCCGCTCACCCTGCCCGGAACCGAGGGGGTCCCCGGCGTCCACCTGCTGCGCACCCTGGACGACGCCGAACGGCTGCGGCCGGTGCTGGCCGCCGCACCCGAGGTCGCGGTGGTCGGCGCCGGCTGGATCGGCGCCGAGTTCGCGACCGCCGCCCGCGGGGCGGGCTGCGCCGTCACCGTGGTCGAGGCCGCCGACCGGGTCCTCGCCGGGGCCCTGCCCGCCGAGGTCGCCGCCCCCATGGCCGACTGGTACGCCCAGGCCGGGGCCCGCCTGATCACCGGGGCCGAGGTCGCCGGCATCGAAGCGGGCGCGGCCGGCGCCCCGGGCCGGGTGCTGCTCGCCGACGGCCGCGAGCTGCCCGCCGCCGCCGTGGTCGTCGGCATCGGCGCCCGCCCCGCCACCGGCTGGCTGGCGGGCACCGGGGTGGAGCGCGGGAGCGACGGCTCGATCACCGCCGACGCCCACCTCGCCACCTCCCTCCCCGACGTGTACGCCGTCGGGGACTGCGCCTCCTTCCCGTCCGCGCGCTACGGGGCCCGGCTCCTCGTCCACCACTGGGACAACGCCCTGCAGGGCCCGCGCACGGTCGCCGCCAACATCCTGGCGGCGCTCGCCGGGGAGCCCGCCGCCGTCTACGACCCCGTCCCGTACTTCTGGTCCGAGCAGTTCGGCCGCTTCGTCCAGTACGCCGGGCACCACGGCGGGGCCGACGCCCCGCTGTGGCGCGGGGACCCGGCCGACGCCACCTGGTCGGTGTGCTGGCTGCGCGCCGGGGCGCTGGTGGCGGTGCTCGCCGTGGGCCGCCCGCGCGACCTGGCGCAGGGCCGCAAGCTGATCGAGTCCGGGGCGCGGGTGGATCCGGACAAGGTGGCGGACCCGTCCGTTCCGCTGAAATCCGCGGTGCTGTAGCGCGCCGGTGGGCCGGGGGGGGGGCCCCCCCCCCCCCCCCCCCCCCCCCCCCCCCCCCCCCCCCGCCCCCGCCCCCCCCCCCCCCCCCCCCCCCCCCCCCCCCCCCCCCCCCCCCCCCCCGCCCCCCCCCCCCCCCCCCCCCCCCCCCCCCCCCCCCCCCCCCCGGCGCCGGTGCGGGGTCGGGATGCGGCTCCGGTCACGCCGTCGCCACGGCCCCCGCACACGGGCTGGACCTCGTCATGCTCCCCACCCCCGCGGCGGACGCGCCCCCCGCCCCGGAAGCGGTGGAGGCCGCCCCCGCCCGCGCGTTGGACGCCGTTCCCGCGCCCGGCGCGGAGCCGGCCCCCGCGCCCGGAACCCCATCCGGAACCCTATCCGGAACCGCCCCCGGTGCGGCCCGCCCGCACGGGGGAGGCGTGTGGCCGCCCGCGCCCATGCCCGGAGGCGGGCGCGGGGTGCCCGGGCCCGGGATCGCGCACGTGGTCGCGCAGGCCGTGGCCCGGGGGATGGAGGAGGACACCCAGGACCTGCCCCGGGTGACCCTCCCGGGCCCGGGCTCCGCGGCCACCGAGGTACCGGCCGGTCTGCCCTTCCGGGACGGGGCGACCGGGGTGCTGCGCCCCTCGGCCGGGCCGCGGCCGCGCCCGGCGCCCCCCGCCGCTCCCGGCCGCCGGGTCCCGCGCGGTGACGAGCGGCTGCGCGAGCGCCGCGGCCCGGTCCTGCCCGGCTCGGTCGGCCTGCTGGTCGGCGGCCTCGCCCTCGCGGGGTGCGCGGCCGTGCTCTGGCGGGCCGGGGCGCTGCCGGCCGCGCTGGTGGCGGGTTTCGGCGTCACGCCCCGGGCGTACCAAGGGCTGCGCGCCTACCAGTGGCCCCCGTTGGCCTTCCTCGGGATCGTCGCCCTGTTCGCCCTCGGCGGGCTCGGGCGCGGTCGTACCGGGCACGCGCTGGTGCTGACCCTCTTCGGCCGCTACCGCGGCACGGTCCGCCGGACCGGCCTGTTGTGGGCCAGCCCGCTGCTGCTGCGCCGCCGGGTCGACGTACGGCTGCGGCACTGGCGCAGCGACCCGCTGCCCGCCGTGGACTCGGGCGGTCTGGCCCTCCAGGTCGTCGTGCAGGTGGTCTGGCAGATCAAGGACACCGCCCGCGCCGCGCTGGCCGTCGAGGACCACATCGACTACCTCGCCGAGCAGGTCGAGTCCGCCATGGCCCGGGTGCTCTCGCAGCTGCCGGCCGACGCCTTCCACGAGGACGCCCCGACCCTGCGCGATGCGGAGGCGGTCGGCGACGCGCTGACCCGGATGCTGGCGGACGAGACGGAGGCGGTGGGCATCGAGGTGTACTCGGCCCAGCCGACCCGGATCGAGTACGCCCCGGAGGTCGCCGCGGCGATGCGCCGGCGCCGGGTCGCCGCGATCGACGCGAAGCACCGGGACAGCGTCCTGACGTCGGTGGTGGACGCGGTGGACGACACCGTCAACCGGCTGACCTCGCGCGGGCTCGTCGAGCTGGACGACTACGAGCGCAAGGCGCTCGTCAAGGACCTCACCGTGGCCTTCTACACGGGCCGCCCCGAGTAGCCCGCAGGACAGGGTGGACGGGCGAGGGGCGGCCGGAGCCACCGGCCGCCCCTCGCGCGCGTCCGCCCACATCGCGGGACGCCCGTTCGCCGATTGGTCTGGACATGGCCAACTCCCGTCAATAATCTGGAACTTGGTCTAGACCTGAATTCCGGTACCGCAGTCCCCACGCGTGCGCACGCTCACCGAACTCCCCCCACGTTCTAGGAGCATCATGCGTCAGTCCCGCATGTCCATCCGCATGCCCAGACGGATCGGCTCCGCCGCGATCGGCCTCGGCATGATCGTCGGCGTATCCGTCCTCAGCGCCCCCACCGCGAGCAGTCACGGGTACACCGACACGCCCATCAGCCGCCAGAAGCTCTGCGCCAACAAGACCGTCGCCGACTGCGGCCCCATCCAGTGGGAACCGCAGAGCGTCGAGGGCCTCAAGGGCTTCCCGGCGGCCGGTCCCGCCGACGGCCGGATATGTTCCGCCAACCACACCGAGTTCGCGCAGCTCGACGACCCGCGCGGCGGCACCTGGCCGACGACGAAGATCACCAGCGGCGCGCCCTACGACTTCCGGTGGCAGTTCACGGCGAACCACTCCACCACCGACTTCCGCTACTACGTCACCAAGAACGGATGGGACCCGACCAAGCCGCTCACCAGGGCCTCGCTCGACCCGCAGCCCTTCCTCACGGTCGCCTACAACGGCGCCCGCCCCGCCATGACCACCATCCACCACGGCACGCTGCCCAGCGGCAAGACGGGCCGGCACATGATCCTGGCGGTGTGGACGGTCAACGACACCGCCAACGCCTTCTACTCCTGCTCCGACGTTCAGTTCTGACGTAGCGTCAGCTACGCTCCGGCCGCATGCGCAGGACGACGACACCAGGGACCGTCGCGGAGCTCGTGGCGCGCCAGTGGGGCGATCACCGGCCCGGGCTGAGGTACGGCGACGCCGTCCTCAGCCACCACCGGAGCGCCGCCGAGAGCGCCGCGCGCGCGGCGCTGCTCGTCGACCTGCTCCCGCCGGGGGAGCCGCCGCACGTGGGGGTGCTGCTCGACAACACCCCCGAGTTCCCGTTCTGGCTCGGCGCGGCGGCCCTGGCCGGGGCCGCCGTCGCCGGGATCAACCCCACGCGGCGCGGCCCCGAGCTGGCCCGCGACATCCTGCACACCGACTGCCGGATCCTGGTCACCGAGCGGGCCCACCTGCCGCTGCTGGAGGGCCTCGACCTGCCCGGCGTGCGGATCCTGGTGACCGACGACGACGGGGAGTACGCCGCCCTGCTCGCCCCCTACGCCGGCGCCGGGCCGGGGGACGCCGTGCTCCGGCCCGCCGGCCCGGGGCCCGGCGACCGGCTGCTCCTCTACTTCACCTCCGGGTCCACCGGCGCCCCCAAGGCGGCGATCTGCACCCAGGGGCGGCTCGCCGCCGCCGGTGCGGCGCTGGTGCGGCAGTTCTCGGTCACGCCCGACGACGTCCACTACATCTGCATGCCGATGTTCCACGGCAACGCCGTCATCGCCGACTGGCTCCCGGCGCTGGCCGGGGGCGCCTCGGTGGCGCTGCGCCGCCGCTTCTCGGCCTCCGCGTTCCTGGACGACGTACGGACCTACGGAGCGACGTACTTCACCTACGTCGGGCGGGCCGTCCAGTACCTCCTGGCCACCGAGCCGCGCCCCGACGACCGGGACAATCCCCTGCGCCTCGGCTTCGGCACCGAGGCCGGGGCGGTGGACGCGGCCCGCTTCGCCGAGCGCTTCGGGGTCCGCCTCGTCGAGGGCTACGGCGCCACGGAGGGCGGCGCCTCCGTGCAGCGCACCGCGGACACCCCCGCGGGCGCCCTGGGCCGGGCGGGCGCGGGGGACGACCTGGCGGTGATCGACCCGGCGACGGGCGCCGAGTGCCCGCCGGCCGACTTCGACGCCGGGGGCCGCCTGACGAACGGCGCCGAGGCCATAGGAGAGCTGGTCAACCGGGGCCGCAGCCTCTTCGAGGGGTACTGGCGCAATCCCGACGCGGAGGCGGCCCGCACCCGCGACGGCTGGTACTGGACCGGGGACCTCTTCTTCCGCGACCGGGCCGGCTTCCTCTACTTCGCCGGACGCACGGACGACCGGCTGCGGGTCGACAGCGAGAACCTGGCCGCCGCGATGATCGAGAACATCCTGGCCCGGTGGGAGGACGCGGCGGCCGTCGCGGTCTACGCGGTCCCGGACGAGGTGGCCGGGGACCAGGTGATGGCCGCGCTCGCGCTCAGGTCGGGGGCCGTCTTCGATCCGGGGGCCTTCGAGGCGTTCCTCGCTGCGCAGCCGGACCTGGGCACGAAGATGGCGCCGCGCTACGTGCGGGTGGTGGCGGCCATGCCCGTGACCGCGACGAACAAGGTGCACCGGGTGGGCCTGCGCCGGGCCGGCTTCCTCACGCCGGATCCGGTCTGGTGGCGCCCGGCCGGGGAGGCGGGCTACCGGCCGCTGTCGGCGGCGGACGTGTCCGCGCTCCTGGCGTCCTACGCGGCCCAGTCCCGCGCGGAGCTGCTGGAGCGCTGACCCGGGCGGTCGGAGAAATGGTGGTCGCGAGCACCCCCGGGGACCAGGTAATATTTTCTTTGTCAGGCGCCGCTAGCTCAGTTGGTTAGAGCAGCTGACTCTTAATCAGCGGGTCCGGGGTTCGAGTCCCTGGCGGCGCACCTGTACTTCGGGCGGTTTCCGGTTCACCGGGAACCGCCCGAAGTGTTTTCGGCCCCGCAGGCCCCGTAGACCCCGTCGATCCGGTCGATCCCGGCCTACAGCGTGAGCGACAGCAGCAGCGGCGCGGCCTTGCGGTTCAGCGCCTCGGCCGCGGCCCGCAGTCGGTGCGCGTGTTCCACCGGCATCGACAGCGCCAGGCAGCCCACGGCCGATCCGGCGGTGATCGGAACCGCCGCGCACACCGTGCCCACCGCGTATTCCTGCAGGTCGAGCACCGGCACCGTGGCCGGCTGGCTGTCCAGCTTCGAGAAGAGGATCTGCTCGTTCGTGATCGTCTTCGACGTCAGCCGGGCGATCTTGTGCCGCGACAGGTGGTCGCGGCGGCCGTTCTGGTCCAGCTGCGTCAGCAGGCACTTGCCGACCGCGCTCGCGTGCGCGGCGGAGCGGAAGTCGACCCACTCGTGCACCTTGGGGGTGCGGGGACTGTCCGCGAACTGCGTGATGCTGACCTCGCCGTCCACGTACCGGCTGATGTAGACCGCCGCCCCCACCGAGTCGCGCAGCCGGTCCAGGGTCTCCTGGAGCTTGTCCTGCAGGGCCTGCTGGCGGTCGACGCCGGAGCCGAGCAGGACGAGCGAGTCGCCTATCGCGTACGCGCCGTCGGACACCTGGAGCACGTACCCCTCGCGGCGCAGCATGAGGAGCATCGGAGCGAGGTGGGCCGCGGGCAGCCCCGTCTCACGGGCGATCTGTACGTCCGTCACACCGCCGGAGTGCCGTGCGATGGTTTCGAGTACGCGCAGTGCGTACTGCACCGAGTGGAACGGCGCGGTCGGCTCGGGCTTCAGCGCCACGGTTTCCCCCTAGCAGGTTGTTACCGCTTGCTCTCACACGATAGCCACGAAGGAGCCCGCACGGGGCGCCTGTTGAAGAACTTGATGGCTCAATCATGTCCTTCCGCCAGTGGCTACTCCGGCGGCATATGCCAAGGTCAACCACCCTGTCCCGGTGTGCCGGGAATGCCCCGGGCGCGGGCGCTGTTCGACCCCTTCGTACGGCCGCGTCACGGACCGATCACGACCGTGGCGCGAACACGACGCGTGGCCGGACGAGGCCGCCGAGGGACGACAGAGGAGCGAAGATGGCTGACACGGGGGACGCGATGGGCGCGGCGGACGCGATCCACGGGAGCGTCCACGGCTCGGCGCCGGTACCGCTGTCCGTACTGGATCTGGTCACCGTCGGCGCGGGCAGCACCGCGCACGCCTCGCTGCGGACCAGCGTGGAGATCGCCCGGCTCGCCGAGGCGCGCGGCTACCACCGCCACTGGGTGGCCGAACACCACTCCATGCCCGGGGTCGCCAGCTCCTCCCCGGCCGTGATCCTGGCGCACCTGGCCGCCCACACCTCCCGCATCCGGCTCGGCTCCGGCGGGGTCATGCTGCCCAACCACGCGCCGCTCGCGATCGCCGAGCAGTTCGGCACCCTGGAGGCGCTCGCGCCGGGGCGGATCGACCTGGGCCTCGGCCGTGCGCCCGGCACCGACGGGCGCACCGCGACGGCGCTGCGCGGCGGCGGCCGGCTCGACGAGGGGGCCGAGGACTTCCCGCGCCAGCTCGCGGAGCTGACCCGCTTCCTCGACGACGACTTCCCCGACGGGCACCCCTACGCCCGGGTGCACGCCGTGCCCGGGCCGGTGCAGGGCCCGACCGCGCGGCCGCCGCTGTGGCTGCTGGGCTCCTCCGGCTTCAGCGCGGCCCTCGCCGGGCAGCTCGGGCTGCCCTTCGCCTACGCCCACCACTTCTCCGCGGCGGGCACGATCCCCGCGCTGGACCTGTACCGGCAGAGCTTCCGGCCCTCGGCGGTGCTGGCCGAGCCGTACGCGCTGATCGGGGTGTCGGCGCTGGCCGCCGACACCGAGGAGGCCGCCCGGGCGCAGGTGCTCACGGGCGCGCTGTCGATGCTGCGGCTGCGCAGCGGCCGGCCCGGCCTGGTGCCGACGCCCGAGGAGGCGGCGGCGTACGACTTCGGCGCCCTGGAGCGGGAGTTCGTCGACAGCTGGCTCGCGAACGTCGTGTACGGCACCCCGGACGTGGTGCGCGAGGGGCTGGACGCCCTGGTGAAGCGGACGGGTGCGGACGAGCTGATGCTGACCGCGACCGGGCACGGCGGGGCCGCCCGGTTGCGTTCGTACGGGCTCGTCGCAGATGCGTACGGCATGCCCGGGGAGGGCGCCGGACCTGCCTGAGTGCGCCCGACCGGGGTTTGGTTGGTTTGTTGCCAAAACCTTGCACGGAGATGGCCTAAGGGGGCCTTAAACCGCTCGTCACCGGGGTGACGGGCGGTTTCTTTTGCGCCGTCAGGTCTCTGACGAGCGGGTTTACCGCCTGAGTGGTCTAGTCCTTGTTTGGTCCAAACCATTGACGCGGAGTTGAAGTGATCGCTATCACTTCTCTCACCTACAGCGTTGCGACCTCCCCCCGAACCTCCCCCCGCCTCCGGAGGCCCCCCATGCACATCCGTAAACCCCTCGTAGCGGCGGCCACCACGGCCGCCCTCGCCGCCGGGGTGCTCGCCACCTTCGCCGGCCTCGGCACCGCGCAGGCCGCGGACTCCTCGACGACCGCCGCGGCCGCCGGTGGTGGCGTCAAGATCGCCTACTACGACCAGTGGAGCGTGTACGGGAACGCCTTCTACCCGAAGCAGCTCGACACCCGGGGGATCGCCGGCAAGCTGGACGTCCTGAACTACTCGTTCGGCAACATCCACCCCACCAACCTCACCTGTTTCGAGGCGAACAAGGCGGCGGGCGACGACAACAACGCCAACGCCGGTGACGGCGCCGGGGACTCCTACGCCGACTACCAGAAGTCCTTCAGCGCGGCCGACAGCGTCAGCGGCGTCGCCGACAAGTGGGACCAGCCGATCGTCGGCGTGATGAACCAGTTCAAGCAGCTGAAGGCGAAGTACCCGCACCTCAAGATCAACATATCGATCGGCGGCTGGACCTACTCCAAGTACTTCCACGACGCGGCGCTCACCGACGCCAGCCGGAAGAAGTTCGTCTCCTCCTGCATCGACCAGTACATCAAGGGCAACCTGCCGGTCGAGGGCGGCTACGGCGGCGCCGGCAGCGCGGCCGGGATCTTCGACGGCATCGACATCGACTGGGAGTACCCCGGTTCCACCGGCGGCCACCTGGGCAACCACACCGGCCCCGAGGACAAGGCCAACTACACGCTCCTGCTGAAGGAGTTCCGCGAGCAGCTCGACGCCTACGGCGCGGCCAACGGCGGCAAGAAGTACCTGCTGACCTCGGCCCTCCCGGCGGGCCAGGACAAGATCAAGTACATCGAGACGGACAAGATCGGCGCGTACCTCGACTACGCGAACATCATGACCTACGACATGCACGGCGCCTGGGACGGCGACGGGCCCACCTACCACCAGTCACCGCTGCTGAACTCGGCCGCCGACCCGACCGACCCGATCGCGCCGGGCACCCAGAAGTACGGCATCAAGAACGCCATCGACTCCTGGATCGACGGCAACGCGGCCTACGGCATCGCGGGCGGCTTCCCCGCCAACAAGCTGACCCTGGGCTACGAGTTCTACTACCGCGGTTGGAAGGGCGTACCGGCCGGCACCACCAACGGCCTCGCCCAGACCGCGACCGGCCCCTCGGCCGCCCGGCCCACCAGCCAGCAGGCGGGCATCGCCAACTACAAGGAGCTGGGCGGGATCGTCGACAACCCGGCCACCACCTTCTGGGACGACCAGGCCAAGGCCTCCTACTTCTACAAGGACGGCGAGTTCTTCACCGGCCTGAACCAGAAGTCCATCCAGGCCCGGGTCGACTACGGCAAGCAGCGCGGCCTGGCCGGCGCGATGATGTACTCCCTGCTCGGCCTGGACGACAAGACCACCCTGCTGAACCAGATCTCGGACGCCCTCGGCGGCACCACCCAGCCGCCGACCACCCCGCCGACGACGCCTCCCACGACCCCGCCGACCACGCCCCCGACCACCCCGCCGACCACGCCTCCCACCACCCCGCCCGCGGGTTGCGGAGCGGTCGCGGCCTACGTCGGCGGCACCGTCTACACCGGTGGCCAGCAGGTCTCCTACAACGGCCACAAGTGGCAGGCCCAGTGGTGGACGCAGAACGAGGTGCCCGGCACCACCGGTGAGTGGGGTGTCTGGAAGGACCTCGGCGCCTGCTGATCCCCCCACCCCGCGCCGAGCGAGCGCCGCCCCCGACCCCGCCAGGGTCGGGGGCGGCGGTGTGCGCCGGCGGTTTCAGCGGGCGAGGTCCTGCGGGCGGGCGCTGATCATCTCGGCGATCCGCTCCGGGGCCACCGCGCGGGAGTACAGCCAGCCCTGGCCGGTGTCGCAGCCCACCCGGCGCAGCCGGGCCGCCTGGCCCGCGGTCTCCACGCACTCGGCCGTCACCGTCAGGCCCAGCCGGTGCGCGAGCTGCACCAGGGCCTCGACGATGGTCTCGTCGGCCGGGTTCGGGTGGGCCCCCTCCTCGTAGCGGAAGCCGCGCACGAAGGAGCCGTCCAGTTTCAGCACCGAGACCGGCAGCCGGGACAGGTAGGCCAGGTTCGAGTAGCCCGTGCCGAAGTCGTCGATGGCGATCCGCACGCCCATGTCGCTGAGCGCCTGCAGGGCCTGGAGCGGCCGGCCCGCCGAGCCCATCACCGCCGACTCGGTCAGCTCCAGCTGGAGCAGCTGCGGCGCGAGCCCGGTCTCCGCCAGGATCTCCGCCACGTCACCGACCAGGTCCGAGTCCCACACCTGACGCACCGCGACGTTCACGGAGACGAAGACCGGCGCGTCACTGGGGTGTTCGATCTGCCAGCGGCGCGCCTGGCGGCAGGCGGTCCGCAGCACCCACTGCCCCAACTGCACGATGGAGCCGTCCTCTTCGGCGATCCCGATGAACCGATTCGGCGTGAGCGTCCCGAACTGCGGGTGGTTCCAGCGCACCAGGGCCTCCACCCCCCGCACCACCCCGCTCTCCAGGTCCACCAGCGGCTGGTACTCCAGCACGAACTCGTCCCGCTCCACGGCCGGCCGCAGCGTGGAGGACAGGGCCTGGCGGGTCATCCGGTGGGCGTTGCGCTCGGGGTCGAAGAGCGTCCAGCGGGCCTTGCCGTCCTCCTTCGCCCAGTAGAGCGTGGTGTCGGCCGCCTGCATGAGGGCCGTCGCCGAGGTGCCGGCCGTCACCCGCTCCACCACGCCGATGGACGCGGAGACCGACAGTCGCTGCCCGGCCAGGTCGAAGGGCTCCTGTACGGCCGCCAGCGCGGACCGGGCCAGGTCCGCGAGCTGTTCGGTGCCGGTGGAGTCCTCCACGAGCAGCGCGAACTCGTCGCCGCCGAGCCGCGCGACCAGGTGACCGCCCGTACGCCCGTAGCCGGACTGGTCCGCGCAGTGGGTGAGCCGGGCCGCGACGGCGGTCAGCAGTCGGTCGCCCACCCGGTGGCCCAGGGTGTCGTTGACCGCCTTGAACCCGTCGAGGTCGAGGTAGCACAGGCCGATCCGGCCGGTCCCGCCCCGCTCGTAGGACGGGGTCTCCAGGGCGGCCGACAAGCGTTCGAAGAAGAGCGCCCGGTTGGGCAGCCGGGTGACCGGGTCGTGCATCTGCAGGTGGCGCAGCCGGGCCTGGAGGTCGCGCCGGTCGCTGATGTCGGCGACCGAGAGCAGGACGTCGCCGGTCCCGGGCACCGGCCCCAGCGTGATCTCGGTCCACAGGGAGTGCCCGTCGGGGTGTTTGAGCCGGCGGGTGCAGCGCAGTCGGGCCCGCCGGCCGCGCAGCACCTCGCGGTAGGCCTGCCAGGTGCGGGCCTCGGCGGCCAGGTCCACCAGGTCGGCCGCGTTCTGCCCGTCGAGGGCGTGCGGCTCGGTGCCCAGCAGCCCGGCGAGGGCCGCGTTGGCGTTGACGACGAAGCCGTCCCGGTCGACGACGGCCATCGCGAGGTGGGCCGCGTTGAACGCGGCCCGGTAGTCGCGCAGTTCGGACTCGCGCAGTTCGGACTCGCGTGGTTCGGACTCGCGCACCGCGGTCCGTCCCGCCGTCGGCCGGCCGGAGGTGCCCGAGGGCGTCGACGCGGCCGGAACGGCCGGGTGACGCTCCGTAGTGGTCGGGCGGATGCTGTCGGCCGCCGAACCGGTTCCTTCTGAGGTTCCGCTCACCGTTGGCTCCCGCAGTGCTCGTGGTCTCCGCGCAGGAAAGTGTGCCGATCATAGAGGTTGCCGGGAGGCCCTATCCAGCGGCGGCGCCGTGCGGAGCCCGCCGGGTCGGCGTGCTGACGGTGTGTCGGCCCTTCGTCGCTCGATCGTTTCCGCACACCTGTGAGCGCGCGGAGTCCGCGCCTGACCTCAGCTGATCATTCGTGACGTTCTGTAGGCACAGCTGGATATGCGCGTAAAGCGCCGGGGTCACCGGGATGCCGGACCGCTCACTCGTGTGGGGCACCGGAACAGGACATTAGTAAGACAATCGCCGCAAGGTGGGTGGGATGTTACGAAATCCACCACCGGAGGTCGATGTGCCGCTGCAGCAGACACCCGGGGGAGTGGAGCGCTACCGCGTGCGCAGTGCCGCGGCCGCCCTCACCTCCCTCGCGGCCATCGCCGCGATCTCGCTCGTGGCGGGTCCGGCGGTGGCCGATCCCGGGTCCGGGCCGTGCGAGCTGACCCGCACGCAGGCGCACCACTCGCTGGGCCTGGACACCTGGAACGGTGCCTACCCCAAGCCGGAACGTTCCCTCAACGCCCTGATGGTCTTCCTGTCCTTCCCGGACTCGCGGCCCTCCACCACCCCCGAGCAGCTGACCGGCGACTACTTCCCGGCCACCAGCGACTTCTTCGAGCGGGCTTCCTACGGCCGCTTCCGGCTCGTCCCGCACCCCCAGCGGCAGTGGATGCGGATGCCCAAGCCCTCCACCGCCTACGGGATACAGCGCGACTGGGCCCCCGAGTCCCGGGCGGCGTACCTGCGCGACGCGGTCGCCACCGCCGACCCGGCGGTCGACTTCAGCAAGTACGACATCGTGTACTTCGTCGCCGACCCGGACGCGCCCGGGGTGGACTCCGACGCCACCAAGGTCGTCAACTTCGACCGGCCGCTGCGCGCCGACGGCACCGACCTGCGGCGGATCGTCACCGTCTTCGAGAAGCACCCCCCGGACCGCAACGTCCTGGCGCACGAGACCGGGCACGTCTTCGACCTGCCCGACCTCTACCACCGGCCGACCGACGGCAAGGGGGACTGGGACACCTACGTCGGGGACTGGGACGTGATGGGCAGCCAGTTCGGCATGGCCCCGGACCTCTTCGCCTGGCACAAGTGGAAGCTGGGCTGGCTCGGCCGCGGCCAGGTCGACTGCGTGCGCGGCGGCACCTCGCTGCACACCCTCCAACCGCTGGGCCAGGCCCCGCAGCGCGGCGGATCGGTCGGGACCCGGCTCGCGGTGGTCCGTACGGGCCCCGGCAGCGCGATCGCCATCGAGGCCCGGGGCTCCGCGGGCAACGACGGGGACACCTGCACCGAGGGCGTCCTGGTCTACCGGGTGCGCAACGAGCCCGCGTCCGGCGGCGGCCCGATCGAGGTGCTGGACGGCCACCCCGACTCCGGCGCCTGCTGGGGACGCTCGGTCTACCCGCCGCTCGCGGACGCGCCGCTGGAGGTCGGGGAGACCTTCACCGTGCCGGGGGAGCGGATCACCATCGAGGTGGCCGACCGCACCCAGTCGGGCGCGTACACGGTGAAGATCACCAGCTAGCTGGTACCGGGCGCCGGAACACGAAGAAGGCCCCCACTCGCGTGGGGGCCTTCCTCCGTCTGTGCGCCGCCAGGGACTCGAACCCCGGACCCGCTGATTAAGAGTCAGCTGCTCTAACCAACTGAGCTAGCGGCGCTTGCTGACGTCGTAGACATTAGCATCCGGACCGGCGGAAGGAAAAATCGATATCCGCAGGTCCGGTGCGCCCGCGGTGGCGGCGCCGGCCCCGCCGCCGGTGCGGGCGGCCCGGACGCAGGCCCACAGCAGGGCCTCCGGCCCCGGCAGCCACGGCAGCCGGGCGTCCGGAGCCACCACCCAGCGCGAGTGGCCCGGCGCGGCCCCGGGCGCGGCGCTCAGCGCCGGTACGGTCACGGCGTCCCCCCGGCCGTGGCAGAGCGGGGCGGGCAGCCGCCCCTGGGCCGCGCCGTGGGCCTCGCCCCACTCCTCCCAGTCGAGCAGCGCGGGCAGCCGCTGGGCCGTGCCGGGGGTCGCGAACAGCAGCATCCGGCCGCGGTGCACGGCCACCGGCCCGCAGCCCGGACCCTCGGCCCACAGCAGGTCCAGCATCCGGCGCCCGAAGACCGCGGGGACGTTGACCACGTCGAAGGCGGTGCCGCACGGCAGCACCGCGGGGGCCGTGGGGCGGTCCTGCCACAGCGCGAGGGTGCTGCGCGGGTAGGGCGAGGCGGAGGCGAGCCACGCGGCGCCCTGCGGGGTGACGTGGGTCGCGGGTCCGTGGAGGGCGGGGCAGCCGGTAGCCGTCGTCATCGTGGTCATGCGGCAGGTCTACCGGCCGTAGCGCCCCGGTTCCGCGGAGTTACGGGAAACCCGGACAGCGCCGGGTGCGCTGGGGTATCTTGCGCTGCGCATATGCCGGAACAGGTGTGCGGGCGGCCGCGTCAGTGGCTCTCCGCACCGCCCCGCAGCAGGCCCTCGCCGAAGTCGATCATCTTCTCGGCGTAGTCCTCGGACCACTGCGCGGACTCGCCGATGGCCGCCGGCGAGAGCCGGTCGAACCGGCGCGGGTCCGCCAGCTGGGCGGCCGCCATGGCCTGGAACTCGACCGCCCGGTCCTGCGCCGCCCGGAAGGCGAGCGCGAGTTCGGTGGCGCGGGCCAGCAGCTCGCGCGGGTCCTCGATGGATTCGAGATCGAAGAAGTGCTCCGGATCCGTGGCCGCGTCCGAGGGCTCGAAGAGCAGCGGTGCGGGCCGCAGCCTCCGCTCGGTGCGCTCGGGCTCTGCCATGCGTGTCCTCCTGCTTCGCGGACGAATTCCTTCCGGGCCACCGTCCATTGTCCAGCGCCGCGCAAGCCCGCCCCAAGGGGCCCCGCGACGCTGGAACGCGTGTACGACCTCTCCCGCGTGTCGGGTGCCGTGGCTACGGCTTCCAGGCGACCCGGTGCTCCGAAAGGTGCGCCAGGACGGAGTGGTTGGCCTCCCACCCGTCCGGGAACTTCATGGTCACGCCGAGCTGGACCGGTTCCGTCGAGGGGTGGTCGTCCAGCAGGCGCGCTATGCCCGCGCGGGCCACCACCACGCAGGCGTGCCGGTGGCGGGAGGCCAGGACGCACAGTCGGCCCGTCTCCAGGTGGAAGGCCGTCGCGTCCGGGCGGCCCGACAGGGGGTGCAGGACCACCGTGAGGTCGTACTCGCGGCCCTGGAGCCGGTTGGCGGTGTCCACCGTCACCCCGGTGACCCCCAGTCCGGCCAGGGCCGCGCGGATCGCCGCGGCCTGGTCGCGGTGGGCCGTGCCGACCGCGATCCGGTCCGCGGTCAGCGGCGCCGGACCCGGGCCGCGCTCGTCCGTGGTCACCGTGCCCCGGTCCAGCGCCCGCCGGACCACCAGGGCCACCGCCCCCACCGCCTCCGGGTCGGTGCGCGGGGTGTGCCGGGCCGGCAGCTCCAACAGGCCCCACCCGGACTCGGCGGCCTCGTCCAGGACCCGGTCCGGACCCGACCCGTCCGAGGGCACGCCGTACGAGAGCCGCCGCTCCCCGTGGTCCGTACCGCTGCGGAAGCGGGCGTACGGGTAGAACGCGCGGGAGACCAGCGGCGCGGCCGACGCCGGGAGCCGCCAGGACACCGGCAGTCGGTGCTGCGGCAGCTGCGGGTTGTGCGCGAGCAGGGTGGAGACCGCCGAGGCGGACGGGTCGTAGGACAGGCCCGCCCACTGCTCGGCGCCGACCACGCTGAAGGGGTCGAGCTGGCCCGGATCGCCCACGAACAGCGCCCGTTCGAAGAGGCCGGCCACGGCCAGCAGCGCGTCGGAGCGCATCTGGTACGCCTCGTCCACGATCGCGTGCTCCCACGGCTCCACGTTCTGGGTGTGGGCCCACTTCGCGGCCGTCGAGATGACGACCGGCAGCTCGGCCAGGTCGCCCGCCTTCGCCGAGAGCGTCACCGACGGCAGCTCCAGCAGCGCCTTGTCGTAGGCGTCGCCGTCACTGCTGTGCAGCCGCCCCACCCGTAGCTCCGGGTCCTTCTCGGCGAGCCGCAGCACCAGGTCGTCCACCTGGGCGTTGGTCTGCGCCACGATCATCATCCGGCGCCCCGCCGCGGCGAGCTCCCGGGCCGCCCGCACCACCAGGGTGGACTTCCCGGCCCCGGGCGGGGAATCGACGACCACGCCCCGCTCGGCGCCGTGCAGGGTGTCGTGCAGGATCGCCTCGGTGGCCCGTGCGGCGGCGGCGCCCGGGTCGGAATCCGACGGGGGCGCGGACAGGATCGTGGTCACAGGATGTCCTCGTCGGTCACGGCGTCGGGCTGCGGCGCCGTGGCGGAGCCCGCGGAGCCGGGCGGTCCGCCGTGCGTCCACGGCGTGTTCTCCGGGTCGGGCAGCTTCGGCCCGCCCCGCGCGTCGTGCTCGAAGAGCGTCCAGCACACCCGGTCGCCCTTGCCCGGCACCGAGCCGGCGTCCGGCTCCTTGCCGCGGCCCATCTTGTCCAGCAACCGCAGCACCAGCAGCCCGTCCTCCTTGGGCCCGGCGTAGCCCACGAACTCGGCCGACTGCGGACGCCCGTCCAGCGCGCGGTACACCTTCGCCCGGCCGCCGTCCTCGGGCAGCTGCGGCCGGTCCTCCGTCGCCACCGTCACCAGCGGGCGGGGACTGGGCCGCTTGGACTGCGTCCACTCCATGACCACCTCGGTGACCTCGCCCGCGAAGGCCTCGCCCGCGAGCCGCCGCCCCGCCATCACCAGCGGGTCGTCCAGCGCCTCCTGGGCGTCCACCCGGACCTGCTCGGTCTCGCGGGTGGCCAACTTCTGCGCCGCCGTCACCGCGTCGTCACGACGGGGCTGCGGAGGCTCGCCCGCCCGGACCCGGTCCCGGTGGCCGGTGAAGGACCAGCGGTCACGGGTCCAGCGCTGTTCGACGTACGCGCCCTCGGGCAGCCCGTGCAGCAGGTCCAGGGACCGCCACACCGCGTCCCAGGTCGGCCGCAGCTGCGACTCGACCAGCCGGTGCACCTCGCGGCCGGCCCGCTCCACCGCCTCCTCGGAGCGCGGATCGGCGCCGCGGGCCGCGTCGAAGCGGCTCATGGCGGGGGCCAGCAGCCGGTTGTCGAAGGCCGGGTCGGTGGCCGGCCCCGCCGGGGGGACGAGCAACTGACCGTCCCGGTCCCGGCCCAGCTCCGCGCGCAACGCGGCCGCCGCGCCGGATTCCCCCGCCGGCGGGTCCATCCAGGCCAGCAGCGCGCCCAGGTGCTGGTCCTCCAGGTTGCTCTGGCCGCTCGCCCAGTGCCGGGAGCAGCTCCGTCGCGGACAGCAGCATCGAGGAGCCCGGCACCCGGGAGCGCTCCGCGAGATGGGTGAACCAGCGGCCGAGCAGCGGCACCAGCGGCGGCGCGGGGTAGGGGGCGTCCGGATCCTCCTCGGCCGTCCGCCGGAACCGCATCGAGCGCCCCAGCAGCCGGACGTACTCGATGCCCGCCCGGCTCGGCACGATCAGCTGCGGCGCGTCCGCGCACAGCTCGGCGACCACCTTGACCTTCTGGCCGCTCGTGGGGTCCGTCTCGGTCCGCTCGACCGCCTCGACCTCGTCCGCGTACCCGTCGAGGTACGGCACCACCTCGTCCGCCAGCGCGGCGAGGAACCGCCAGCGCAGGTCCCGGTCGCGCGGCTGCGTCACGACGAGCAGCCGCGGCCGCTCCCGGTCGGTGCCCACCAGCGCGCCCAGTGGGGCTCCCGCCTCGCCCGCCGTGGTCAGCGGGACGAACACCAGCGGGCGGGCGCCCAGGTGCCGGTGCCGGACGGTGGCCAGGGGCTGCGCGCGCCCCGCGCGGACGGCCTGGAGCCGGGCCAGTGTGCTCAGCAGGGGCATGCGACGGCCTCCGGAAGCGGGTCCGAGCGGACGGCGGAGAATTCCAGGGCCTCGGCGCGCAGCCGGGCCGCCCGGTACAGCGCCTCGGCGGTCGGATCGCCGGGCGCGCCCGCTCCGGCGGCGGCCGCCAGCGCGGCGCCGACCGTGGTCAGCGCCCCCAGCTCGCCCCGGACGGAGCGGCCGAGCGCGCCCGCCGCGTCGGCCGCGCGGGACCGCTCCCGGCAGTGGAAGGCCAGCTCGCAGGAGGCCAGGCACTCGGGGGCGTAGGCGGCCTCGACCGCCTCGACCGCCTCGGTCAGCTCGTCGGCGGGCCGGGCCGGGTCGAAGCTCAGCCCCTCGGGCAGCTCCGCGGCCAGCTCCTCGATCCGGGTGAGCCGGGCCAGCTGGCGCGCCGTCACCGAGCGCTGCTTGCGGATGTCGAGGACCGCCGCGGTGGGCAGGTTGGAGAAGTCCTTGGGACAGACCAGCAGGGCCGCGTGCGCGACGGTGGCGCCCGTCAGCACGGCGGCGATCCGCTCCAGGGCCAGCACGTAGACCGCGGACTGGCGGGCCGCGGCGCCGGCCTTCGCCGCGTCCGCCGTCCCGTCGATCATCGGGAAGGACTTGATCTCGACGACGCTCCAGCGTCCGTCGGGATGCACCACGACGGCGTCGGGCTCCAGGTAGGCGGGGGAGCCGGCGACCTCCAGCGCGAGCATCGGATGGTCGAGCAGGGTCCAGGCGCCCGCCGCCGTCGCCTCGCGCAGCGCCAGCGCGGTCCGCGCGGCGCGGCCCTCGGGGCCGGCCGCGGTCAGGTCGGGGACGAGGGCGCCCCGGGTCGGCGCCTCGGCCCCGGCGCCCAGGTGCGCGTGCACCAGGCGCAGCAGCTCGGCGCCGCCGTCGCCCTTGACCTTGGCCTCGAAGGAGTTGCCGCGGATCATCGCGAACTGGGACTGCCCGAAGGCGGCCGGCGAGCCGAGCGCCGAGGCCAGCGCGGTCTTGTCCACCCCGGCGCCGTCCAACAGCGCCCGTCTGCCGCAGCCGGGGTTGGCGGCGAGGGCCGCCAGCGCCCGGGCGTCGAGCGGGCGTGGCGGCACGGCGGGGCCGCGCAGATCAGCGAGCCGTTGCCGGAGCGTCGTCGGCTGCGGGGGGCCGCTGGGCGGGAAGGAGCTCACCCGCGGAAGTCTCCCATCCGCCACTGACAATCGTGGACTTACGGCGGAAACCGGCTCCCGGGGCGGTGGCGGTCGAGTCGGGGACGGCGGAAGTGGCGGGAGTGGCGGCCCCGGCGGCGGACCGGCGTGCGGCGAGCCGCTCCACGCCCAGCGCGATCAGGAAGCCGACGCCCATGACGCCCGCTCCGGCGACGGCGTCGAGGAAGTAGTGGTTGGCGGTGCCCATCACGACGAGGGTGGTCAGCAGCGGGTACGCCGCGCCCAGCGCCCGCAGCAGCGGGTGGCGCCCGTGGCGCCACAGCAGCACCCCGCACCACAGCGCCCAGCCGACGTGCAGGCTCGGCATCGCCGCGTACTGGTTGGTGAAGGAGCCGAGCCCGCGCGGCGCGCTGGCCTCGGCGCCCCACCAGCCGTACGCGCTGTACTGGGCCATGGTGTCGGTGAACCCGTGGGCGAGGTGGAGCAGCCGCGGCGGGCAGGTGGGCATCAGGGCGAAGCCGACGAGCCCGAGCAGGGTGGAGGAGACCAGCCAGGTCCGAGCGGTGCGGTAGCGCTCGGGGCGCCGGTGGTAGACCCAGATGAGGACGGCCGGGGTGACCAGGTAGTGCAGGGACGCGTAGACGAAGTCGGCGGGTATGCCGAGCCACGCGTGGGCGCTGAAGAGCCGGTTGAGCGGGCTCTCGAAGTCGATGGACAGGCCGCGCTCGAAACGCAGGATCGCGAGGCCGTGGTCGACGGCGAGCTGCACGTCGCCCCGGGCCAGGAGCCGGCCGCCCGAATAGGCGCCGTACACGAGGCCCAGGAGCAGCAGTTCGGCCCACCATCGAGTGGGCCGTCGCCAATTAGTCATACGGTGTAAGACGCGGATGAGCGCCGGGAGGTTGCCTGGCGTTCGCGTGATGGATGATTACCTGAAGACAGACCATATGATCCACGGCATACGCGCGAAAACACTGGCGAAGCCGACAACGCCTGTGAACCCTCACGGACCGGGAGAAAACGACATGGCCCCCCGCATCCTGCTGGCCCGTCACGGACAGACCGCCTGGTCCTTGTCCGGCAAGCACACGGGACGTACGGACGTCCCGTTGCTGGAAGAGGGGAAGCGGGGCGCCAAGCTGCTCGGCGAGCGCCTGGTCCGCGACCCCTGGGCGGGCCTGCCGGGGATCGAGGTCCGCACCAGCCCGCTGATCCGCGCGAGCGAGAGCTGCGACCTCGCCGGCTTCGGGCTCCAGGCGATGCCCTGGGACACCCTCATGGAGTGGGACTACGGCGACTACGAGGGCATGACCCCGGCCGAGATCCACGCGGTCCGGCCGGGTTGGCTGATCTGGCGCGACGGGGCGCGCGGCGGCGAGACGATCGCCGACGTCTCCGCGCGGGCGGACGAGGTGGTCACCTGGGCCCGCTCGTCCGAACGCGACGTGTTGATCTTCGCCCACGGCCACATCCTGCGCGCCCTCGCCGCCCGCTGGCTCGGCCTGGACATCTCCTTCGGCGCCCGGATCAAGCTGGACCCGACCTCGCTGTCCGTCCTCGGCTGGGCCTACGGAGCCCCGGCGCTGGAGCGCTGGAACGACACCGGGCACCTGGACGCGTAGGCCCGGGCGACGGCGCGGACGGGCCCCGGTCAGGTCGAGGCGTGCCGGGTCAGGAAGGCGCCGACGCGCGGTGAGCGCTGGTGCGGGACCAGCGCGCGGGCCGTGCCGGAGAGCCTCGACTCGACCCGGGTCGACTGCACCTCGGCCAGCAGGT
This sequence comes from Streptomyces sp. NPDC028419, assembly GCF_055565515.1. NCBI lineage: Bacteria > Bacillati > Actinomycetota > Actinomycetes > Kitasatosporales > Streptomycetaceae > Streptomyces > Streptomyces sp. NPDC028419. The sequence goes on from NZ_JBVHUE010000018.1 coordinate 79,386, forward strand.
CCAGCACCCGGTGGCCCGCCCAGGCCGCCTCGTCCGGGGCGCCCGCGCGGGCCAGGTCGTCGGCCAGCTCCGAGGTGTAGAGGGCGACGTTCCGGGCGAAGTGCGGGTCCTGGAGGTCGGCGGCCCGCCGCGCGTGCCGGGCGGCGCGGGAGTACTCGCCCAGCGCCGCCCAGCAGCGGGCCTCCAGGAACTCCAGCTCCGCCTCGCCGAAGAACGACATCCACTCGGGGTCGGCCGCGGCCGGGCCGCGCGAGAAGTGGGTGTGGGCGCGGGTCAGCGCGTCCTCGCAGGACCTGCGGTCCGCCATCCCGGCCCAGCCGCCCGCCTCGCGCAGGGCCAGCAGGGACAGCAGCCGGGCGGAGCCGAGGTTGCGGGCCGCCCGGGAACCGGCCTGGGCCGCCCGGACGGACTCGCGGGGCCGCCCCTGGTCCCCGGCGAGGAAGGCCGCGTTGCTGAAGGCGTGTGCTTCCAGGGCCGCGTCGCCGCAGACCCGGGCGGTGGCGAGGGCCTCCGCGTAGTGCGAGCGGGCGTCCTCGAAGCGGCCCGAGTCGTGGGCCAGCCAGCCCACCGAGATGGCCAGCTCGCCGGCGCCCGCGTGCAGCCGGTCCTCGGTGGACTGGCGGGTGGCGCCGGCGTCCAGCAGCGCGTAGGCGGTGCGCAGCGGTTCGGCGGCCTTGCGGTAGAGGGCGTCCGCGCCGTGCCGGTCGTCCAGCAGGCGGATCTGGCGTACGGCGTCCTCGACCGCCGCGGCCTCGGCCTCGCCGGCCCGTGCGGGGACCCGGCGGCCCGCGCCGAGGAGGGGGAGGCTGAGCGTCGCGGCCGCCGCGACGGTCGCGGAGCCACCCGCCATGAATGCGCGACGCAGCACGTCGCTCTCCTTGGAGGAATGCGTGAAGCCTGGGAACAGGGACAGGGGTGGAGAGGGGATCCGGGGCGAGGGGACCCGGTGCGCGGACCGGCCGCGTACCGCCTCGCGGGGGGAGAAGCCGAGATCGGTGAGCGTGTGCCCGGGAAACATGTGCAGAAACACGCGCTCGTAGGCGTAGTTGGGACAGCGGATCTCCCCCGACTCGACCCGACCGATGTAGCGGGCGTCGCAGGAAACCGTTTCTCCGATCTCTTTCGCCGCCCGGCGCACCATGCCCGCGAACTCGGCGGGGGAACGCTGTCCCCGGAGGCGTCGGAACGATGAGTTGGGTGAGTGGGGGGACGCCGCCATGGACGTGACCTCTCTGGCGAGGAACGCTGCCGGCGATCTGGGGCCCGGCGCGCACGAACGTACCGCCAGGGAGGGTCGACCCACACGGTGTTTGCCTACAAAACGGATATCTCACCCGCGATCCGCCATGAACTGCCATCCTTTGCGGCGCCTTGTCGCCGCACCCGTTGACGACTCCGTGCGTTGAACCATGCGGACCGGGAGGAGACTCCCGGCCGGCACGCGCATCGAGGAGGGGTTCCCTTGTTGGAGGGCGGCATGGAGACCAGTGGCACGAACACCGCGACCGAGCCGGGCACGGCTCCGACCGGAACCCCGGCGGGCGTCCCGGCCCCGGACCTGGTGACTGTGCCCGCGCGACAGGGGCTGGAGGCGGTGGACATCATCCGCCGCGCCGCCGCCCGGGACAGCGGAGTGGGCCCGGTCCTGCACGACGGCTCCGGCGACACCCTCGGTTTCCTGGTACCGCCCGGCACCGCCGACGGCTGGGACCTGCCGGGCAGCGCCTGTACGCAGACCAACGGGCGCGGGATCCGGCTCTTCGGCGAATCCCCCACGGCGGGCGGCACCGGCTGGCTGCTGCCCCCGGACACCACCGGTCCGGTCACCGATCCGGAGGTGCTGCGCGCCGCCCTCGGCGAGGCGGCCCGGCTGATCGAGGCCGCCGACAACTGCCGCTGAGGCAGCGGTGACGGGCTCGTGATCTGGGACGACGCCATAATGGCGGCATGGCAAAGGGTAGGCAGCGCGGCGAACGGGGCGGCAGCGGGAGCGGCAGTGCGGGCGGGAGCGGACGCGCGGCGGCCGCCGGGCCCCTCGTCGGACCGGTCGACGGCGGCACGGCGGAGCTGGCGCCCGACCGCGAGCGCGCCCGCGCCTGGACCCTGCTGATCGACGGCGCCCCGCAGTCCCACGTGGACCTGGACGACCCGCGCCATCTGGACTTCTCCTACCAGCGCCGGATCGGGCACCTCATCGACCTGGTCGCGCCCGCCCGCCAGCCCCTCAACGTGCTGCACCTGGGCGGCGGAGCCTTCACCCTGGCCCGCTACACCGCGGCCACCCGCCCCCGCTCCACCCAGCAGGTCGTGGAGATCGACGCGGGGCTGGTGGCCTTCGTACGGGCCCACCTCCCGCTGGACCCGCAGGCGCGGGTCCGGGTGCGGACCACCGACGCGCGGGCCGGGCTCGGCAAGGTCCCGGACGGCTGGGCGGACCTGGTGATCGCCGACGTGTTCGGCGGCGCGCGCACCCCCGCGCACCTGACCAGCACCGAGTTCCTGGACGACGTACGCCGGGTGCTGAACCCCACCGGGTGGTACGTCGCCAACCTCGCGGACGGTCCGCCGCTCACGCACCTGCGGGGTCAGATCGCCACCGCCGCCTCCCGGTTCGAGCAGCTGGCGATGGCCGCGGACCCGGTGGTCTGGCGGGGCAAGCGCTTCGGCAACGCGGTGCTCGTGGCCGCCGACCGGGAGCTCCCGGTGGCCGAGTTCACCCGGCGGGTGGCGAGCGACCCGCATCCGGGGCGGGTCGAGCACGGACGCGAACTGGCCGCCTTCGCGGGCGGAGCCGCGCCGGTGGCCGACGCGGCCGCGGTGGCCTCGCCGGTGCCGCCGCCGTCCGTCTTCCGCTGATCGGCCCTCACCCACGGGAGGGAAGGCCCGTCATACCCGTGGGCGACGTCCGCGGCGGGCGGGCCGATCAGGATCGGGGGCGACACCACTTCCTGAGGGGGAGACGCCACCATGATCAAGCCGACGTCGCGCACAGCCGCCCCGCTCGTCCTCGCCGCCGTGCTGGCGACCGGCGCCCCCGTGCCGGCCAGCGCCGCGCCCGGGCCCTCCGACGGCCGTCCCGCGGCGGCGACGGCCCCCGGCGTGGCCGGTATCGCGGGGTGGTCCCGCATGGACTACGCCGACCCGCGGGACGAGATCCAGATCTTCGTCGACGCCCACGGCCTCTTCACCCCGCGGGGCGGTCGGACCGGGCCGGCGCGCTCCTGGGGCACCTTCCGCATCCAGCACTCCATGGGCGCGAAGGACGGCGAGCCCGCGTCTTTCAACTGGGGCGACTTCACGGTCGACTGCGTACGCGTCGACGGCCCCGACGTGGCCGTGACCGGCAGGATCGTCGACGCCGGTCCGGGCTGGCAGATCTTCCTGAACCGCGAACGGCCCGCCCGCATGGGGCTGAGCTTCCACGTCCCCGCGCCGGGCGCCGGTGCGACCCGCATCGGGATCACCCCGCCGGCCCCGGACGGGCAGCCCGAACTGCCGATGTGCTCGACCTGGGCCCCCGACGCGGACGCGCTCGGGGGCGCCTACACCGTCACGGACACCCGCCGCCACTGACGCGGCCGGGCGCGCGGCACAGGACGCGCCCTAACCGTCGACGACCTCGACCAGCGGCGGGTGCCCGTTCCAGGTGCAGAAGACGGACACCGCCCGGTTGTCCCGGGTGAAGTTCACCCGGATCCACTGCGACTGCTTCCACACCTGCATCCGCCACCCCGCGTCCGGGGTCGCGGAGACCAACTGGCCCGCGGTGCCACCGAGGTCGAAGACGACCCGGCCGCCCGTGACCGCGTAGCTGCGCACGCTCCCGCCGTCCTCGCCCGCGGGCCGGCCGTACGACTGCTCCCGCGGCGGTGGCGAGGACGTCCGGGCGCTCGGTGACGGGGCCGCGGTGGACGCGGACGCGCTCGGCGACGCGGCGGGGGAGGACGGGGTGGCGGACGCGGGGGCGGGCGTACGGGCGTCCCCGGTCGAGGAGGAGCGCGGCAGCGCGGTCAGCGGCACGGCGCGCGGAGGATCGTAGGCCGTACCGGACATGACGGTGTGCACGCCCCACCACGAGAGCGTCACCGCTGCTCCGGTCGCCAGCGTCCAGGCCAGTGCGTGGACAAGTCCTCGATGCATCAGGGGCCATACTGCACCACCCGATCGAGTGGCGGCCCGAGGGCTCCGGGGGTCCCTCGAATGGCGTACGGTGCCGCTCATGGCAAGTGTGCTCGTGGTCGAGGACGACCAGTTCGTACGTTCCGCCCTCATCCGGCACCTGACCGAGGCCTCCCACACCGTGCGGAGCGTCGGCACCGCCCTGGAGGCCCTGCGCGAGGTCGCGCACCACCGCTTCGACGTGGTCGTCCTGGACCTCGGGCTGCCCGACCTGGACGGTTCGGAGGCGCTGAAGATGCTGCGCGGGATCACCGACGTACCGGTGATCATCGCGACCGCGCGCGACGACGAGGCGGAGATCGTCCGACTGCTCAACGACGGGGCCGACGACTACCTCATCAAGCCCTTCTCCGTCGAGCACCTCTCCGCCCGGATGGCCGCCGTCCTGCGCCGCTCCCGCGCCGCCACCGGCGCCGAACCGCCCTCGCGGGTGCTGCGGGTGGGCGGGCTGGCCATCGACCCGCTGCGCCGCCAGGCCGAGCTGGACGGGGCCGTACTGGACCTGACCCGGCGCGAGTTCGACCTGCTGACCTTCCTGGCCGGGCGGCCCGGGGTGGTCGTGGCCCGGCGGGAGCTGCTGGCCGAGGTGTGGCAGCAGTCCTACGGCGATGACCAGACGATCGACGTCCACCTGTCCTGGCTGCGCCGCAAGCTCGGCGAGACGGCGGCCAGCCCGCGCTACCTGCACACGCTGCGGGGTGTGGGCGTCAAGCTGGAGCCGCCCCTGTGAGCCCCGACCGTGTCGGCGGCCCGCGATGAGGTGGGCGCTCGTCAAGGTGTGCCTCGCGGTCACCACCATGGTCGTCGCGGCCTTCGCCGTCCCGCTCGGGCTGGTCGTCCGGGAGATGGCCAGCGACCGGGCCTTCTCCAACGCCGAGCGGCAGGCCGCCACCATCGGCCCCACCCTCTCCATCACCACCGACCCGCTCCAGCTGCGCAAGGCCGTCGAGTCCACACAGATGGGCGCGGCGCGCCGGATGGCCGTGCACGTCCCGGCCGTCGCCGGCGCCGCCGCGGTGGACATCGGCGGGCCCGGGGAGAGCGGCGCGGGCTGGGCGGGAGCGCAGGCGGTCGCCGAGACCCGCGGCTACGGGCGCGGGATGACCACGTCGGTGCCGGGCGGCGGTTCGGCGCTGCTCCAGCCGACCGCCCTCGGCTCCGGCGACATCGCGGTGATCGAGATCTACGTGCCCGAGAGCGAGGTCAGCAACGGGGTCACCACCGCCTGGCTGGTCCTCGCGGGCGTCGGACTCGCCCTGATCGTGGGCTCGGTGGCGGTCGCCGACCGGCTCGGCGCGCGCCTGGTGCGCCCGGCCGAACGCCTCGCGGACGCCGCGCACCGGCTCGGCGAGGGGAAGCTGGGCGCGCGGGTGTCCGAGGAGGGGCCGAAGGAACTCCGCTCGGCCGCCGTCGCGTTCAACTCCATGGCGGACCAGGTCGTGGAACTCCTCGCCAGCGAGCGGGAGCTGGCCGCCGACCTCTCGCACCGGCTGCGCACACCGCTGACGGTGCTGCGGCTCAACGCTGCCTCGCTCGGGGACGGCCCGGCGGCCGAGCAGACCCGGGCCGCCGTCGAACAGCTGGAGCGCGAGGTGGACACCATCATCCGGACCGCGCGCGAGCAGCGGCCGACCGCCGCGCAGGGCTTCTCGGGCGGCGGGTGCGACGCCTCGGAGGTGATCCGGGAGCGGATGGACTTCTGGTCGGCGCTGGCCGAGGACGAGGGCCGCGAGGTGCGGCTGGCGGGCGTGGACCGGGTGGTGCGGATCCCCGTGGCCCGGCCGGAGCTGGCGGCCGCGCTGGACGCGATGCTCGGCAACGTCTTCCGGCACACCCCCGAGGGCACCCCCTTCGCGGTGGACGTGCACGACGCGACGGACGCGGTGATCGTGCTGGTCTCGGACGCCGGGCCGGGGATCGTCGACCCGGACGCGGCGCTGCGGCGCGGGAACGACGGGGGCCGGGACGGGTCCACGGGCCTGGGCCTGGACATCGTGCGCCGGGTCGCGGAATCGACCGGCGGGGACGTCCGGCTGGGGCGCTCGGTGCTCGGGGGGACCGAGGTGCGGGTGTGGATCGCGCTGGACGGGCGGACCCGCGGCGGGTCGGCCGGCGCGCGCGGCCGCCGGGGCGGTCGGCGCAAGCGGAGCAGGTGAGGCGGAGCGGGTGCGGGCGGGGCCGCCGGGGGCGGGGGACGGTACCGGGGCGGCGCAAGTGACGTAACCGCAGGCGGGCGGGGGCGCGCCTGGTGAGGGGCGCGGCGTGCGATCGGTACGGTCCGGCGCATGGACACCCTCATCTTCGGTGGCCTCCTCGCCACGATGATCGCGATGTGCCGGGACTCGTCCCGGACGATCGTGCTCGCGGCCTGGTGGGTCATGCTGCTCGCCGTGATCCTGCTGATGGCGCACCACATCACCAGCGGCCTCGCCCTGACCTTGAGCTACTGACCGTGGCCACGATGCGCAGCATCATGCCCGAGGCCCCGCTGGAGGGCGGGCTCCTGGGGCGGGTCCAGTACTGGTTCGCCTGCGTCTTCGCCATCGGCTGGACGGGGGTCGTCTGCGGGGGCCTCTTCTTCCAGTTCGGGCTCTGGGAGTACCCGTGCCCGCTCTGCATCGTGCAGCGGATGTTCATGCTGCTGGCCGCGATGGGGGCCGCGTACATCATCCGGACGGGCATCAGCACGGGGGCGGTGACCGGGCGGGACTACATGACGGGCTGGGGGCTGGCCCTGGTCGCGGTGATCGCCGGCTCCTTCGCCTCCTGGCGGCAGACGATGCTGCACGTCCTGCCGGGGGACGAGGGGTACGGGAGCGAGGTCCTCGGCCTGCACCTGTACGTCTGGGCGTGGGTGCTCTTCCAGGCCTCGGTGGTCGCGATCGGCATCGTCCTCGCCTTCGCCCACGCGACGGCGGACCGGGCGGTGCCGGAGGACGGGCCGTACCGGACGGTGGGGCTGTTCGCGCTGTGGTTCCTCGGCGCGGTGATCGCGGTGAACGTGGTGGCCGTCTTCTTCGAGGAGGGGTTCCACTGGTTCCTCCCCGACGACCCGACGAAGTACCGGCTGCTCTACGACATCGGGATCCTCGGCTGACGGAGGGGCCGCATCCTGTTGGTGCCGCGGCCCGGTCAGCCCTTACCTTCAGGGCGTTGCGACCTCAACTCACGTTCCACGAAGGGAAGTCCGAAATGCGCTACGCAGTCCTCGGTACCGGGATCGTCGGCCGGACGCTCGCGGGGAAGCTCGTCTCCGTCGGCCACGACGTGGTGATCGGCACCCGGGACCCGGCCGCCACGCTCGCCCACACGAGCGAGGACCCCGCGGCCCCCTCCTACGCCGACTGGCAGGCGGCCCACCCCGAGGTGGGGCTGGCCGCCTTCGCGCAGGCCGCGGAAGGGGCCGACGTGCTCGTCAACGCGACCGGCGGACGGGCCAGCCTGCTGGCACTGGCCACGGTGGACCCCGCCCACCTGGAGGGGAAGGTGCTGATCGACATCGCCAACCCGCTCGACTTCTCCCGCGGGTTCCCGCCCGGCCTCGACCCGGTCGACAGCGACAGCCTCGGCGAGCAGATCCAGCGCGCCCACCCGGGGCTGCGCGTGGTCAAGACCCTCAACACCATGCAGTGCGCGGTGATGGTCGACCCGGGCCGGGTCGCCGGTGAGCACCACGTCTTCGTCTCCGGGGACGACGCGGAGGCGAAGAAGGAGGTGCGGGAGCTGCTGTACTCCTTCGGCTGGCCGCAGGCGGCCGTCCTCGACCTCGGTGGGATCGAGACCGCGCGGGGCACCGAGATGCTGCTGCCGATCTGGCTGCGGCTGATGGGCTCCCTGGGGCACGCCGAATTCAACTTCCACATCCAGGGCGCGGGCGCCGCGGGCGGCGGTGGCGGGAGCCACTGACGGGTGCGGATGTGTTGCCGGGTCGGGTGGGCGCGCCGAGTGTGGGCGTGACGGAAGGAGTCACGCATGAGAGTCATGCTCCGCGCCCATTTCGACACGGTCGCCGCCAACGAGGGCATCAAGAGCGGCGCCCTGCCCGCGGCGGTGGGCAGGATGATGGACACCCTGAAGCCGGAGGCCGCCTACTTCGGGCTGTCGGAGGGGGTGCGGACCTGTTGGCTCGTCTTCGACATGCAGGACAGCTCGCAGCTGCCGCCCGTGGGCGAGGACCTCTTCCTGCAGTTCAACGCGGAGGTCGAGATCTCTCCCGTGATGAACCGCGACGACCTGGCGAAGGGGTTGGAGGCGCTGAAGGCGACGAGCGGCTGACGAGCGGCTGAGGGTCGTCAGCCGGTCGGTGCGTCGGCCGCGCCCGAGGCGAGGCGGTGGGCCTGGGCGCGGCCGACCTCGGCGGCGCGGTGCAGGTAGTCCGCGATGACCTGCAGCTCCGCGTCCGAGTAGCTCGCCAACACCTCACCGAAGGCGCGGCCCGGGGTCTCCCAGGCCGCGCCGATGCGTGCGCGGGCCTCGGGGGCGAGGGCGACGAGGGAGCGGCGGCGGTCGTGCGGATCGGCCCGCCGCTCGACGATCCCCGCCTTGACCATGCGGTCCACGAGGCGGGTGGCCGAGCCCGAGGTCAGGCCGGTGAGGCGGGCGATGTCGCCGGTGCTGACGGGGCCGGGCTCGATGTCGAGGAGCGCGATGCACTGGAGGTCGGTGGGGTGCAGGCCGACGTGGTCGGCCATGGCCTGGCTGAAGAGGGAGTAGTCGGCGTAGTGCCGCTGGCTCTCGGTGATGACGCGCGCGAGCAGCTCGGCGCGGCTCCAGGCCGGGGAATCACCCGAAGGAAGTGAATCGGTTGACATCGGCATCTCCGTGCTCCAAATTTAACTGTGTGACGCAGAGGGTGTGTCGCACAGAATCTGCGCCACGTGTTCATCGTAACCCGGGCGCACCGCCGAAGCGCATCACCGAAGCGCATCACCGAGGCGCATCACCCCATGGGAAAGGACCCACCGTCATGACCGTCCTCATCACCGGAGGCCGCGGAGCCGTCGCCCGAGGTCTCGCCGCCCTCCTCGCCGAGCGCGGCGCCGCGTTCCGGCTCGCCTCCCGCGAGCCCACGGGTGCGCCCCCGGGGGCCGTGCACTGCGACCTGACCGATGCCGCGACCTTCCCGGCCGCCCTCGAAGGCATCCGCTCGGTGTTCCTGTACGCCGCCGCCGAGCAGGTCGACGCCTTCACCCGGGAAGCCGTCCGCGCCGGAGTGGAGCACGTCGTGCTGCTGTCCTCCTCCAGCGTCCTGGACCCCGGCGCCCGCGAGAACGCGCTGGCCGCGTCCCACCTCGCCGTGGAGGAGGCCCTGCTGGCCGCGCCGCTGCGCACCACGCTGCTGCGCCCCGGATCCTTCGCGAGCAACGCCCTCGGCTGGGCCCGGTCCATCCGCGCGGGGGCGCCGGTGCGGCTGCCCCACCCCGGCTCGCACAGCGATCCCGTCCATGAGGCGGACCTCGCCGAGGCCGCCCTCGCCGTCCTCACCGACCCGGAGCTCGCCGGCCGCGCCCACACCCTCACGGGGCCGCGGTCGCTGACCTTCCTGGACCAGCTGGAGGTGCTCTCCGGCGCGCTGGGGCGGCCCGTGCCCCACGAGGAGGTCACCCCGCAGGCGTGGAAGGACTCGGTCGCCGCGTTTCTCCCCGGGCCGTACGCCGATGCGCTCCTGGCCCACTGGGCCGCCGGGGTCGGGGTCCCCGCGCCCATATCCGGGTCCGTGGAGCTGCTCACCGGGCACCCGGCCCGTTCCTTCGCCGACTGGGTCGAGGACCACAGGGAGGAGTTCGGTGCCTGCGCCAACGCGAAGGGCCCCGGTCCGCTCGCGCGTACCAGGGCCCTTCAACAGGGTGAGTGACGGGACTTGAACCCGCGGCCACCTGGACCACAACCAGGTGCTCTACCAACTGAGCTACACCCACCATGCCCGGCGGGAATCCCGACCGGCCGATTAAAAGGGTACAGGGTCCGAGAGGGTGCTCGCTCCCACCTTTTCGCCGGCCCGTGGGCACCCGCCCGCTGGGCCGCTATTCAGCGGGGATGACGTGCTTCGCGGCGATGGTGCGCGCGGTGTCCGAGTCCGGTCCGGGCTGCGGGACGAAGACCGCTTCGCGGTAGTAGCGCAGCTCGGCGATGGACTCCTTGATGTCCGCGAGTGCCCGGTGGTTGCCGCTCTTGGGCGGGCTGTTGAAGTAGGCCCGCGGGTACCAGCGGCGCGCCAGCTCCTTGATCGAGGACACGTCCACGATCCGGTAGTGCATGTAGGCCTCGAGCGTGGCCATGTCGCGCAGCAGGAAGCCGCGGTCGGTGCCGACCGAGTTCCCGCACAGCGGGGCCTTGCCCGGCTCCTTGACGTGTTCCCGTACGTAGGCCAGGACCTGGGCCTCGGCGTCCGCCAGGGTGGTCCCGGCCGCCAGTTCGTCGAGCAGGCCGGAAGAGGTGTGCATCTCGCGCACCACGTCGGGCATGGTCTCCAGGGCGGCGTCCGGCGGGCGGATCACGATGTCCACGCCTTCGCCGAGCACATTGAGCTCCGAGTCGGTGACCAGTGCGGCCACCTCGATAAGTGCGTCGTCCGCCAACGAGAGCCCGGTCATCTCGCAGTCGATCCACACCATGCGATCGTTCATGCGTCCCACCTTATGCGGAGCTTCCCCGTCTACGGGCCCCCCGGAGGGCGCGGGTGTGCGCCAGAGTGCGCCCCCGCCGCAACGCGCAGGTCCCCCCGGCCCTGATCAAGGGTCGGAGGGACCTGCCGTTCGGCGGTGTACGCCCGGTGGGGACTACGCGTGCTCGCGCAGCACCCGGCCGGGGGAGTACAGCTCGGTCACCGACGGTCCGGTGGCCGCCAGGGCGGCCGCGGCCCGCTGGGGCTGCGGCGTGCGCTGGTGCGGAACCGGCCCGTCCGAGAGCTGCGACACCTGCGGCACGTCGACCTGCGGCCGGCGCGCCCGGTAGGCCGAGCGGTAGGCGGCGGGGGAGGACCCCAGCTGCCGTCGGAAGTGCCCGCGCAGCGCGACCGGCGAGCGGAAGCCGCAGCGCCCGGCGACCTCGTCGACCGAGTAGTCGGAGGTCTCCAGCAGCCGCTGTGCCTGGAGCACCCGCTGGGTGATCAGCCACTGCAGCGGCGCACTGCCGGTCAGCGAACGGAACCGCCGGTCGAAGGTGCGCCTGCTCATGTAGGCGCGCGCCGCCAGCGTCTCCACGTCGAACTGCTCGTGGAGGTGTTCCAGCGCCCAGGCGACGACCTCGGCGAGCGGATCGGCGCCGATCTCCTCCGGCAGCGACCGGTCGAGGTAGCGCTCCTGGCCCCCGGTGCGGCGCGGCGGCACGACGAGTCGGCGGGCCAGTGCCCCGGCCGCCTCACTGCCGTGGTCCGTGCGCACGATGTGGAGGCACAGGTCGATTCCGGCCGCGGTGCCCGCGGACGTCAGCACGTCGCCGTCGTCCACGAAGAGTTCGCGCGGATCGACATGGACGGACGGGTACCGCTTGGCCAGCGTCGGCGCGTACATCCAGTGCGTCGTCGCGGGTCGGCCGTCGAGCAGACCGGCGGCGGCGAGCACGAAGGCTCCCGTGCACAGCCCGACGATCCGGGCCCCCTCCTCGTGCGCCTGACGCAGTGCGTCGAGCGCCTCCGGCGGTGGCGGCGAAGTGATGGAGCGCCAGGCCGGGACGACGACCGTGCCTGCCCGGGCGATCGCCTCCAACCCGTACGGCGCGGTCAGTTCGAGCCCGCCGGTGGTCCGCAGTGGACCGTCCTCCCCGGCGCACACGAGCAGTCGATAGCGTGGAACTCCCGCGTCCTGCCGGTCAATGCCGAACACGGAGAGTGGAATGGAACTCTCGAAGATCGGACCGCCGCTGAAGAGCAGCACCGCAACAATTTCCCTGCGGCGGCGCCCTGCGAGCTTCCGGCCGGCGTCCGCGACGACGGCGGTGGAATCCTGGCTCATGGCGCTAAGCCCCCCTTGGGTGTCGCGACTCCTTGGTCTGGTCGCACCTGCACGTTTCCCCTCGGCCTTGCACGTGGATCCCCCGCCGTAAATACATGATCGAATCTACTGCGTCCCGTGGTGTCGGCGTGACAAGTTCAGCACGCAGCGCTATGTCGACTTGGCAACTTGGCGAAAAGCATTCGATCAGGAACCCTTCCACTCCGCCAGGCGGGTGGGAAGTGGGCCGTCCGCTGCTGGCCAGTACACGTAGGGTCTGGGCGCTCCCGCGGCTCTGTCGTCCCTGGTGGTAGGGGGGTTGGCCGGGGCTTCCGGCAAGGGTGGAGTCCGAAAGCGAAGTTGGCTGAAAACATGCGGGCGCGAGTGTGCGAATAAGTCATTCGTGGGTGGAGATCCCGCCGGAACCATGGCATCCGCGGTGTGTTCCGGCCCCGGGGCGGGAGTGCCGGCCGCGGGGTACGGCCCCCGGAGGGAGCGCCACCGGAACCCGGGCCGCGGCCCGTTGGGTCTTCTCCGAGTGGCGCAGCATCACCCGGCACACCGCGGTGACCGTCACCAGCCCCAGGGTCGCGACGGCGGCGCCGTCGAAGGAGGTCCCGTAGACGACGAGGACCACGGGGACGAGCAGGCAGCTGAAGGCGGCCCAGCGCACCACGTCACCCGCGGGGTCGTCGCCGGGCTGGCGAGCCGGGTGCACGGACGAGTGAACGGCCGCGTGGCGGGAAGGCGGGAAGGGCGGGGCGGACTGTGTCGGCGGAGCTGGCTGGACGGGGTGGACCGGATGACCGGGCACGGCGTACTCCCTGCGGGCTCTTCCTGGACGGTCGGACCCTTGTCCAACGCCGGGCGGCGCGGCTCGGTCACTGCGCGCACGGGTGGCTCGTCACTGCCTGTAGGGGGCAGCGGCCATTGCCAAGGAGCCCTCGCTCCGGCATGCTCCCTTCGACGCTCTCCAAGGGCGACAAGGGGCGGCAAGCCCTGTGCACGGCAGGAGTGTCGCCGTACCCTGGGGGGTAAGGGCTTGGGAAGATGGTTTCCCGGACAGACCCCCGTCACCCTGAGTCGCCGATTCCGCGCGACCCTGATCCCGAGGACCTTTCGCCGAGACGCCCATGGCCGGTCACGAATTCTCCGAACCCGCGGACCGCAAGCGCAAATCCCTCGCCGACTCCGTGTCGAGCGACCTGCGCGCGGTGGAACAGACACGTCTCGCCTGCGACCCGGCCTTCCGGCACGGGGTGGTGGTGGGATTCGACGGATCGACGTCCAGCGAGCGCGCGCTCGCCTACGCGATCGGGATGGCCCGGCGCTCCGGCTCCGGCCTGATCATCGTCCACGTGGCCAATCGGCTGCCCACCACCGTGTGGGCGGGCTGTGAGCCACCGGTCTTCGTGGACGTCCCGGACCACCGCACCGAGGTGCTCGGGCTGGAGCTGGCCTGCGCCGACTACCTGACCGAGGTCCCCTGGATCCTGGTGGAGCGCGGCGGGGACATCTGCCACGAGCTGGAGGAGGTCGGCCGCGAGTACTCGGCCGACGCCATCGTGGTCGGCTCCACCCAGGGCTTCGTCGGGCGCATCTTCGGCTCGGTGGCCGGACGCCTCGCCAAGCGCGCCCAGCGGCCGGTCGTCGTCATTCCGTGAGCCGCCCGCGGACCGCCGCGCCGATCACCGCGTGACCGGTTGTGTTCGCTCCGTGACCCAGCCGTGACCCGTCGCGTGGTGGATTGAGCGGTTGTGAAGGGTACATAAAAGTCGCTGGGACACAGCATAAAACTGCAGATCGAAGGGAGCCCGCCGTGGACAACGACGTCTCTGCGGGAAGCACGGCCACGACTTCGACCCTGGGGCACCTGGCCCTGGGTCTGACCCTTCTCGCGTTCGGAATCGGCCACACCGGCATCATCGACGGAGTGTCGGCGGCCGATTCCGTATCGCTCGCCACGTACCTCGGCGGCCTCGCCCTGTTCGTCCTCGGGATCCTCGAGTACCGGGGCGGCAACGGCTTCAACGGCACGGCCTTCGCCGGACTCGGCGTCTTCTGGTTCACCTGGGCCAGCGGCGCGGGCGACAAGGTGTCGGCCCACGCAGGCGGAACGTTTCTGGTGCTGTTCGCCCTGCTCGCGCTGACCCTCACGGTCGGTGCCTCGGGCGGACTGTTCGGGCAGGGCATGTACGCCCTGCTGTTCCTCTCGCTGGTGTTGCTGGCGATCTCGGCCTTCGCGGACAGCGGCTCGCTGGCCAAGGCGGCGGGCTGGGTCGCGGCGGTCGCCGGACTGCTGGGCTGGTACGCGGCCACCGCGGCCCTCGCCAAGTGGCCGATGGCGGTCGGCCGGCGCTCGCGCGGAGCCGTCGCCGCGAGCTGAACGACGAACCGCCCCCCGTGCGCCGTGCGCACGGGGGGCGGTTCGCTGCCGTGGGTGACTATTCGACGGTGACCGACTTGGCCAGGTTGCGCGGCTTGTCGATGTCCCGGCCCAGGGACAGGGCCGTGTGGTAGGCCAGCAGCTGGAGCGGGATCCCCATCAGGATCGGGTCCAGCTCGTCCTCGTTCTTCGGCACCACGATGGTGTGGTCGGCCTTCTCCTGCTCACGGTGGGCCACCGCGAGGATCCGGCCGCTGCGGGCCTTGATCTCCTCCAGGGCCGCGCGGTTCTTCTCCAGCAGGTCGTCGTCCGGCACGATCGCGACGGTGGGCATCGCGGGCTCGATCAGGGCGAGCGGGCCGTGCTTGAGCTCGGAGGCCGGGTAGGCCTCGGCGTGGATGTAGGAGATCTCCTTGAGCTTGAGCGAGGCCTCCAGCGCGACCGGGTAACCGCGGACCCGGCCGATGAACATCATCGACTTGGCCTCGGCGTACGCGGCGGCCAGCTGCTTGATGTCCTCCTCGCCCTCCAGGATCTCCTGGATCTGCGCGGGCAGCTTGCGCAGGCCCTCGATGATCCGCTTGCCGTCGGTGACGGACAGGTCGCGGATGCGGCCGAGGTGCACGGCGAGCAGCGCGAAGGCGACCACCGTGTTGGTGAAGCACTTGGTGGAGACGACGCAGACCTCCGGGCCGGCGTGCACGTACACGCCGCCGTCGGCCTCGCGGGCGATGGCCGAGCCGACCACGTTGACCACGCCGAGGACGCGGGCGCCCTTGCGCTTGAGCTCCTGCACCGCCGCGAGCACGTCGTAGGTCTCGCCCGACTGCGACACCGCGATGTAGAGGGTGTCGGGGTCCACCACCGGGTTGCGGTAGCGGAATTCGGACGCGGGCTCGGCGTCGGCGGGGATCCGGGCCAGGCTCTCGATGAGGCCCGCGCCGATCAGGCCCGCGTGGTACGAGGTGCCGCAGCCCAGGATCTTGACGCGGCGGATGCCGCGCGCGTCGCGCGGGTCCAGGTTCAGGCCGCCCAGGTGCACGGTGGAGAAGCGGTCGTCGATCCGGCCGCGCAGCACGCGGTCGACCGCGTCGGGCTGCTCGGAGATCTCCTTGTGCATGTAGGTGTCGTGGCCGCCCATGTCGTAGGAGGCGGCCTCCCACTCCACGGTCTCGGGCGTGGCGGTGGTCGTCGTACCGCTCGTGGTGTAGGTGCGGAAGTCGTCGGCCTTGAGGGTCGCCATCTCGCCGTCGTTGAGGGTGACGACCTGGCGGGTGTGGGCGATCAGCGCGGCGACGTCGGAGGCGACGAGCATCTCCTTCTCGCCGATGCCGAGGATGACCGGCGAGCCGTTGCGGGCGACGACGATGCGGTCGGCGAAGTCGGCGTGCATCACGGCGATGCCGTAGGTGCCCTCGATGACCTTGAGCGCCTCGCGGACCTTCTCCTCCAGGGTGTTCGCCTGGGCGCGGGCGATCAGGTGGACGATCACCTCGGTGTCGGTCTCGGAGGCGAAGACGACCCCGTCGGCCTCCAGCTTGGCGCGCAGCTCGGAGGCGTTGTCGACGATGCCGTTGTGGACGACGGCGACCTTGTTCTCGGGGTCCAGGTGCGGGTGGGAGTTGTGGTCGCTCGGGGCGCCGTGGGTGGCCCAACGGGTGTGCGCGATGCCGGTGGTGCCGGTGAAGCGCTTGGGGACCTTCGCTTCCAGGTCGCGGACCCGGCCCTTGGCCTTGACCATCTTCAGCGCGGGGGACTTCGGGGTGTTGACGACCATGCCGGCCGAGTCGTAACCGCGGTACTCCAGGCGTGCCAGCCCCTCCAGCAGCAGCGGTGCCACGTCACGCTTGCCGATGTAACCCACAATTCCGCACATACGGTTCTTGCCCCTCCTGAAGTTCGGTGTTCGTGCCCGGCGGCGGCCCCGTGGCCGCCCGGCCGGTTCAGCCGTAGACGATGCGGCGCAGCTGCCGCAGCGAGAGCTCCGGCGGCGCCACGGCGCGGTGCGGCAGTTCGCCGGCGATGCGCTCGAAGATGTCCGCGTTCACCGCGCCGCCGGACTGCAGCTCGCGGTGGCGGCGCCGGACGAATTCCTCGGTCGTCTCGTCGAAGTACGCGAGGACGTCGAGTACCACCCGGGCGGCTTCTCCGCGCTGGAGCGCGGTGCTGCGCACCAGGTGGTCGACGAGGTCGTCATGCGACGTGCGGCGATCGGACACCCGTAGATACTGGCCGGGGATCTCCGGGAATGCAAAGATCCTGCCCGAAATCGGGCAGGATCATGCTGGTACGGACCAATGGAAGCGAATAATCCGGTCGTGGTCGGTCAGAAGCGACGCAAAACGGCCTGCTTCGTCGCCGCGAACTCCTCCGCGGTGAGCACCCCCGCCTGGTGCAGCTCGGCCAGCTCGCGCAGCCGCCGCAGCAGCACGTCGTGGTCCTCGGCCGGAGCCGGGCCCGCGCCGGAGCCGCTCCGTCCGCTCGCGGACAGCTCCCTCGGCGCCGCGCCGGTCGGTACGGCGTCCCGCGGCGCCGCCGGGTGCGGCACCCGCACCACCACGGCCGCCGCGACCAGTGCCATCAGCGGGTCCTTCTTGAAGCCGAACAGCTCGATCGCGTAGGGGTCGTACTTCGCGGGGGGCGCGGACGGCGCCCCCGTCAGGCCGAAGCGGAGCCAGCCGTTCTCCAGCCCCGTCGCCGGGAACCACTCCACCGACGCCAGCGCGTCCACCCGGAAGTCCCGCGGGCCGAAGGAACTCTTGGCCTGCTCCGTCTTCCAGTTCCACTCCAGCGACACCCGGTCCCCGTCGAAGGACACGGTCCCGTCCCCCGCGCCGACCGTGATCGGCACGGCGGGCCCGGTCAGCAGGTACGCGTCCACCGGCCCCGGATCCACCTGCTCCAGCAGCAGGGCGTTGCGCACCTCGTCCACGAAGTACTCCGCCACGCCGCTGCGGTGCGGCTCCACCGTCAGCACGTACGGATCGGAGCCCTCCGGCAGCCGTCCGCCCGTGACCTGGAGCAGCGGATCGGCCCCGTCCCGCAGGCGCAGCCGCAACCGGCCGCCCTTGCGCCCCGGTTCGAAGGAGATCCCCGCCAGCGCGCGCAGCGGGACGACCACCTCACCGAGGGTCTGCCGGAGCAGTCCCACCCCCTTGTCGCGGCCCGGAACGATGCGGACCGCTTCCCCGTCGAAGGTCCAATTGCCGTCCTTCTGGATGATTTCCGCCATCCAGGGATTCTCGCACCGCCCGGGACGCCTATACCTGGCCTCATGAGAGTCCCGCGCACCTGCGCCGCCCTGCTGGTCCTCATGGCGGCGGTCTCCTGCACCGCCGCCCACGGGGACGACGCGAAACCGGGGGCCCCGGCGCCCGTGCTCCCCGCCTTCCAGCGCCTGCTGCCGTCCCCCGAGCAGGCCAGGGCCGCCGCCCCGGGCACCGGCTACCGGCTGGAGCCGGGCACGGTGATCCGCGCCGACCCCTCCTCCCCGGACACCCGGGAGGCCGCCGAACGGCTCGCCGAGCAGCTGCGCGCCAGCAGCGGGTACTCGCTGATGGTGGTGGACGGGGACCAGGCGGACGGGATCCTGCTGCGGATCGACGAGGACGCCGCGGACCTGGGGGCGGAGGGGTACCGGCTCACCTCGGACGAACACGCCGTGGTCCTCACCGCGCACACCCCGGCCGGGCTCTTCTACGCGGCGGCGACCCTGCGCCAGCTCGTGCCGGCGGCGGGCGGCGGGATCGTCCAGGGCGGCACGATCACCGACCGGCCGCGCTTCGCCTACCGCGGCGCGATGCTCGACGTCGCCCGCCACTTCTTCCCGGTCGGCCAGGCCAAGCGGTACGTCGACCAGCTCGCCCAGTACAAGGTCAACAAGCTGCACGTGCACCTGAGCGACGACCAGGGCTGGCGGATCGCCATCGACTCCTGGCCGCGCCTGGCGGAGTACGGGGGCGCCACCGAGGTCGGCACCGGGCCCGGCGGGTACTGGAGCAAGGAGGAGTACCGCTCCCTGGTGACGTACGCGGCCGAGCGGCACGTCGAGGTGGTGCCCGAGATCGACATGCCCGGGCACACGAACGCGGCGCTGGCCTCCTACGCGGAGCTGAACTGCGACGGCAAGGCCCCCAAGCGCTACACGGGGATCAGGGTCGGCTTCAGCTCGCTGTGCATGACCGAGCAGAAGAAGGAGGTGACGCACCGGTTCGTCGACGAGGTGCTCGGCGAGCTGGCGGAGCTGACCCCCGGCCCCTACCTGCACATCGGCGGCGACGAGGCGCACAGCACGAGCGCGGCGGACTACGCGACCTTCATGGACCAGGCGCAGAAGACGGTGGCGAAGTACGGGAAGACGGCCGTGGCCTGGCACCAGCTGTCGGCGGCCCGCCCGGCGGACGGCACGGTGCTCCAGTACTGGGGGACCGCGACCACCTCGGCCGCGGAGAAGGGGAGGGTGGCGGACGCCGCGAGGAGCGGGCACCCGCTGATCCTGTCCCCGGCGGACCGGCTGTACCTCGACATGAAGTACGACCTGACCACGAGGCCGGGGCTGACCTGGGCCGGCTACGTGCCGGTGAAGAAGGCCTACGACTGGGACCCGGGCAGCTACCTGGGCGCGGCCGGAGTGCCGGAGTCCGCGGTGCTGGGAGTGGAGGCCCCGCTGTGGACCGAGACCATCGCGACCCGCGCCGACCTGGAGTTCATGGCCTTCCCGCGGGTACTGGGCCTCGCGGAGCTGGGCTGGGCGCCCAAGGGCGCGCACGACTGGACGGCGTACCGGCAGCGGCTGGCCGAACAGGGGCCGCGCCTCGACGCGCAGGGCGTCACCTTCTACCGGGCCCCGGACGTCCCCTGGTCCTGACCCGTGGCGCCGGGCGGGGGCCGGGGCGGGGACGGGGTCGGGACCAGGGGCCGGACGAGCCGGGCGCGCTGTGCGAGGGACCGTATCGGACGGCGCGCCCGGCCCGCGGTCACCGCCGCGCGAAGGGCGCGACGGGGTTCTTGAGGGTGCCGATCAGCTGCAGCGCGGCGGCCGGGTCGGCGAGGTCGACCATCTGCTTGTTGTTGCGCAGCTGGAGCCGGTTCAGGCAGGACAGCTGGAACTCCTCGGCGAAGAGGTCGTAGCGCTCGAAGCGCTCCGCGAGCTGCGGCATCGACTCCTGGTAGTCGTGTCCGCAGTCGGCGACCGCCCGCCAGAAGGCGGACTCGTCGCAGATGCCCTCCGCTTCCAGGATCGGGCCCAGGAAGCGGAAGAAGCAGTCGAAGACGTCGGTGAAGATCGACAGGAGCTTCATGTCCTCCGGGATGTCCGCCCGGACCCGCTCGACCGCGGGCGGCAGCACCGCGTCCGGGTCCATGATCACGATCTCCTCGGCGATGTCCTTGAAGATCGCCCGCTTCACCACGCCGCCCTCGATGACGAGGATGGTGTTCTCGCCGTGCGGCATGTACGCGAGGTCGTACTGGTAGAAGCAGTGCAGCAGCGGCACCAGGTAGGCGCGCAGGTACGAGCGCAGCCACTCGGCCGGGGTCAGCCCCGACTCCTCGATCAGGGCGCCCACGAAGGACTTCCCCTCGGAGTCGACGTGCAGCAGCGAGGCCATCGTGGCCAGGCGCTCGCCCTCGCGCAGGGACTCCACCGGGGACTCGCGCCAGAGCGCGGCCAGCATCTTGCGGTACGGGGAGTACCGGTCGGTGGCGCGCTCGTACTGGCGGTGGTGGTAGCCGATGGCCGCCCGCTCGCGGATGATCGAGAAGTCGACCGAGCGCAGCGTCTCGTCGCTCTGGATCAGCTGGTGCAGCCAGTCGTTGATGGCCGGGGTGGCCTCCATGTAGGCGGCGGAGAGACCGCGCATGAAGCCCATGTTGAGGACCGAGATCGCCGTCTTGACGTAGTGCTTGTGCGGCGCGCTCCGGTTGAAGAAGGTCCGGATCGACTGCTGCGCGAGGTAGGCGTCCTCGCCCTCGCCCAGCAGCACCAGGCGCCGGCTCGCGATCTCGGCCGCGAAGGTGACCGAGGTCTTGTTCCACCACTGCCAGGGGTGCACCGGCAGCAGGTGGTAGTCGGCGAGGTCGAGACCCAGCTCGCGCATCCGGGCGGCGAAGCCCTCGACGGCCTTCTCGCCCAGCTCGGCGCGGACGAAGGAGTCGTGGTCCAGGCCGGCGCCGGCGGTGAAGGTGGAGACGTCCCGGTGCGCGGCGACCCACACGAGGTGGACGGGGTTGGCGGCCTCCGGGGCGTAGGAGCGGAACTCGTGGACGCCGAAGCCGAGGCGGCCGTTGTTCGCCACGAAACAGGGGTGGCCCTCGGTCATGCCGGTCTCGATGTCCTGGAAGGAGGACGCGGCGAGGACGGCGGCGGGGGTCTGCTCCTTCGTGTACTTGAAGGCGGACCCGGCGAGGGTGGAGGAGATCTCCTCCAGGTACACCGGCAGCACCTCGGGGCTCAGCCCGAGCGCCTCGCGCAGCTCGATGTGGAAGTCGAGGGCGTCGAGGGGGAGTTCCCGGCCGTCTCGGTGACGGGTGATCGAGGGCTCCTCGACCGCCCAGTGGTCCAGGGCGTGGCGGCGCGCGGTGAAGCGGTACTCCACGCTCCCGTCGTCGCTGCGGACGGCGTAGCGGTCGTCGCCGAGCGGCTCGGGGGTGAGCAGGCGCTCGTGCGAGAACTCCGCGAGGCCCTTGCGGACGAGGGCGCGGTTGGCGCGTTCCCACAGCTCGGGGGAGAGGTGGGAGACGGCGTCGGCGAGGCTCATATGGAGGCTCCCTGCGCGGCCGTGGCCGCCTGGAACTGGGCGCGGGTGCAGAAGCTCAGCAGGGCTTCCTTCTCCGGCTTGGTGATCGGGCGGTCGGGCACGAAGCCGACCGCCTCGTTGAGGGCGTGCACGGCGGTGTTGGCGACGTCGGGCTCGACGACCACGCGCGCGGTGGCCGGGTCCTCGAACAGGGCCGCCATGACGGTGGTGATGACGGCGCGGGTGAAGCCGTGCACCGGCCGGTCGCTGGGGGCGACGAGGAAGTGCATGCCGACGTCCCCGGGCTGGGCGTCGTAGAGACCGACCAGCTCCAGCTCGCTCGGGTCGTAGCGCTCCATCAGGAAGGCCGGGCGGCCGTCGTGCAGTCCGATGAAGGCGTCGTGGTGCTCGGCCGCGGCGATCTTCATGTACTCGCGCTCGACGTCCGGCAGCGAGGCGTCCTGCATCATCCAGAACGCGGCCTTCGGATGGGTGACCCAGCCGTGGAGCAGCTCCGCGTCGGCGAAGGGGTCCAGCGGGCGCAGGGCGAAGGTGCCCAGGGCCGGATCGGTGCGGGTGAAGAGGACGTCGGTGGTGCTCATGCCAGGGTGCCTTCCGGGGCGGCGAACTGCTGGAACGCGATGGACTTCTCGACCTTGTAGTACTCGCGGCCGAGCAGTTCCCCGACGATGTAGGCGTTGCGGTACGCGGCCATGCCCAGGTCGGGCGAGGTGATGGAGTGGTTGTGGACCGTGCCGTTCTGGAGGAACACGCCGCGACCGGTGGTGTCGATGCTGTAGTTGCGGGCCGCGTCGGGTCGCCCGTGGCCGTCGAAGTTCAGCCGGTCGCGGATCGGGTCGAGGAACCGCGGCACGCTGTACTTGTAGCCCGTGGCCAGCACCAGGCCCTCGGTGGCGAGGGTGAAGTCGCGCTCCTGCTCCTCCTGGCGCAGCCCCAGGGTGTAGGTGCCCGTGGTGGTGTCGTACGCCGCCGAGTTCAGCGAGGTGTTGGTCAGCAGGGTGGTCGGGACCGGGCCGGGCGAGGAGACCTTCTTCTGGTAGAGCAGGTCGAAGATGGCGTTGATCAGCTCGCCGTCGATGCCCTTGAAGAGGTTCTTCTGCGAGGTCTCCAGGCGGTAGCGGGTCTCCTCGGGGAGCGCGTGGAAGTAGTCCACGTACTCGGGGGAGGTCATCTCCAGCGTCAGCTTGGTGTACTCCAGCGGGAAGAACCGCGGGGAGCGGGTGACCCAGTTGAGCTGGTAGCCGTACACGTCGATCTCGGCGAGGAGGTCGTAGTAGATCTCGGCGGCGCTCTGGCCCGAGCCGACCAGCGTGATCGACTTCTTCTTCTGCAGCTCCGCCTTGTTCTGCACGTAGGCGGAGTTGTGGGTGAAGTCGCCGCCCAGGTTCGCGCAGGCCTGCGGGACGAAGGGCGGGGTGCCGGTGCCGAGGACCAGGCGGCGGGCGCGGTGCACGCTTCCCCGGTCGGTGTGGACCTCGTAGAGCCCCGCCCGCTCGTCGTAGGTGACCTCGGTGACGGAGGTCGAGTAGAGGACGTTCTCCAGGCGGTCGGCGGCCCAGCGGCAGTAGTCGTTGTACTCGGCCCGCAGCGGGTAGAAGTTCTCCCGGATGTAGAAGGAGTACAGCCGGTCCTTGTCCTTCAGGTAGTTCAGGAAGGAGAAGGGCGAGGTCGGGTCGGCCAGCGTGACCAGGTCGGACATGAACGGCGTCTGCAGGTGCGCGCCGTCCAGGAACATCCCGGCGTGCCACTCGAAGTGCGGCTTCGACTCGATGAACAGGCCGTCGAGCTCGTCGATCGGCGCCGTCAGGCAGGCCAGTCCCAGGTTGAAGGGACCGAGTCCGATGGCGATGAAGTCGTGGGGCCCGCGGGGGTCGCGGAGGTCACGAGGCGTGGACAAGGGATTCTCCCAGGTACTGCTCGGCGTGCGCGGCGAGCAGGTCGAGGACGGCCGCGATGTCGGACGTCGTGGTCTGCGGGTTGAGGAGGGTGAACTTCAAGTACTGGTCGCCGTCCACCTTGGTGCCGGCGACGAGGGCCTCGCCCGAGGCGAAGAGGGCCTTGCGGGCGTGCAGGTTCGCCTCGTCGATCAGGTCGGCGCGGAAGTCGCCGGCGTCGGTCGAGGGGACGTAGCGGAAGACCAGGGTGGAGATCTGCGGTTCGACGACGACCTGGAAGCGGGGGTCGGCGGCGATCAGCTTCCAGCCCTCGGCGGCCAGGTCGATGACCTCGTCGAAGAGCGAGCCGATGCCGTCCGCGCCCATCACGCGCAGGGTCATCCAGAGCTTGAGCGCGTCGAAGCGGCGCGTGGTCTGGATCGACTTGTCGACCTGGTTGGGGATGCGCTCCTCGGCCATCCGGCGCGGGTTGAGGTAGTCCGCGTGGTAGGTGGCGTGCCTCAGGGTGTCGCGGTCGCGGACCAGCATCGCGCTGGAGGAGACGGGCTGGAAGAACGACTTGTGGTAGTCGACCGTGACCGAGTCGGCGCGCTCGATGCCGTCGAGGAGGTGCCGGCGGGTGGGGGAGGCCAGCAGGCCGCAGCCGTAGGCGGCGTCGACGTGCATCCAGGCGCCGTGCTCGGCGGCCAGGTCGGCGATCTCCTGGAGCGGGTCGATGGACCCGAAGTCGGTGGTGCCGGCGGTGGCGACGACGGCCATCGGGAAGAGGCCCTCGCGGGCGCAGTTCTCCAGCTCCAGGGCGAGGACCGAGGTGTCCATCCGGCGCTTGGAGTCGCAGGGCACCGAGATGACCGCTTCGTAGCCGAGGCCGAGCATGGCGGCCGACTTCTTGACGCTGAAGTGGCTGCACTCGGAGGTGAAGATGCGCAGTTTCGGCAGCACCTGCGACTTGGGCAGCTCGGCGCCGCTGTTCTGCATGACGATCCGGCAGGCCTCGTCACGGGCGAGGAGCAGCGCGTGGAAGTTCGACTGGCTGCCGCCGGAGGTGAAGACGCCGTCCGCGGCGGGGCCGAGGCCGATGCGCTGCGTGGTCCAGTCGATCAGGCGGCGCTCGATGAGCGTGCCGCCGATGGACTGGTCCCAGGTGTCGAGCGAGGAGTTGACGGCCGAGAGGACCGCCTCGCCGAGCACGGCCGGTATGACGACCGGGCAGTTGAGGTGGCCGAGGTAACGCGGGTGGTGGAAGTACACCGCGTCGCGCAGGTAGACCTCTTCCAGCTCGTCCAGGACGAGCGCCGGGTCCTCCAGCGGCTTGTCCAGGTCGATCCCGTTGATGACCGGGGCGAGTTCGTCGACGGATATACCGGTGTGGGGGCGCTCCGTGGTGGCGATCTTGGCCGCCACGCGCGAGACGCCCTCGGTGACGGAACGCCGGTAGAGGTCCGCGGTCGTCTCGTTGAGCAGATGCTGGCGCATCAACTGGTTCCTCCGGGCAGGGAAGAGGGGGTGGGGTGCGAGGATTAGGTTAGCCTAACCTAACTCGCAGGCCAAATAGAGAGGGGCCCCGGCCAAAGCCGGGGCCCCTCTCAAGTCAGTTGTGGTGGTGCGCAGTCGGGTACTACAGCGCGGAGTCGGGGTCCTCGCTCGGAGCCCGGCCCGCGTACGCCTCGGCGAGGAGCTGCTCCTCGCTCTTGCCGAGCCGCCAGTACCCGGTGAAACGCACCGCGCGCCGATCGACGGAACGTTCCTGCACGACGTGGCGACGGACCGCCCGGATCGTGCCCGACTCGCCCGCGATCCAGGCGTACGGAGCCCGCGCGTCCGGGAGTTCGGCCGCCCGCAGCACCTCCAGGACCTGGTCGGTGCGCCCGGGGCCCTGGTCCGCGCGGACGATCCAGGTGATGTCGACGTCCGCCGGGCTCGCCGGGACGAGCCGGTCGTCCTCGTGCGGCACCTCGAACCAGGCCTTCACCGGGGTGTTGGCGGGGAGCCGCTCCAGGATCGCCGCGGCCGCGGGCAGCGCGGTCTCGTCGGCGTACATCAGGATCGCGTCGGTGCCCGCGGGCGGCTGGAAGCGGACGGACTTGTTCTCCGCGACGGCCGGGCCGATCGCCATGATCCGACGGCCGGAAACCGCCCTGCCCGCCCAGAAGGAGGCGGGGCTGGAGTCGCCGTGCAGGACGAAGTCGATGTCCACCTCGTCCACGCCCTGCGGCGTGCGGCGCTGCTCGCGCACGGTGTAGGAGCGCATCACCGGACGCTCCTCGTCCGGCATCGCGCGCCAGGCGCCGAACCAGGTGTCCTCGTCCGTGGACGGGAGCGTGGTGTGCTCCTGGTGGGGCTGCGGGAGGAAGAGCGAGAGGCTCTGGTCGTAGCCGCCGGAGCGGAAGTCCGCGAGGGACGCGCCGCCGAACGTGACGCGCAGGAAGGAATGGCCGAGGCGCCGGGTGCGCAGCACTTCCATGGTGAAGAAGCGGAAGTGGGCGACGGCGGCCGGGGCCGGTGCGGTGACGGTCATGCGGAGGGTCCCCCCTGGGATGCGGTGCGTGCGACGACCTGTGCGGCCGCGCCCGGCGGGTGGTCGGGGCCGGGCGCGGCCGCGGGATCAGCCGAGCTTCTTGGCCTTCTCGATGGAGGTGGCGAGGTCCTCGACGAGCTTGGCGGCCTTGTCGTAGGAGTAGATCGGCTCGGTGACGCGCGGGATGACCTGACCGGCCTTGACGGCGGGCAGCTCGTTCCAGGTCGGCTTGGCCTTGAGCGCCTCGGGCTGGAGGGTGGCGCTGCGGTTGTCGAGCATGATCACGTCGGCCTTGTACTTGCCGGCGTTCTCCCAGCTCAGGGCCTCGAAGAAGCCGCCCTCTTCCAGCTTCTCCGGGGTGATGAACTCGACGCCCAGCTCCTGGAAGAACTTCAGGTCGGCCGAGGTCTTCGCGGTGGAGACGTAGAACATCTGGTCGGCGCCGGAGCCGACGAGCACCTTGACGCCCGGGTTGGCCTTGGTGGCCGCGCGCAGCTTGGCGGAGGCCGCCTCGAAGCGGGCCTTGGCGTCGACGACGTTCTTGGCGTTCATGTCGGCGCCCAGGGACTTCGCCAGCTCGGCCATCCGCTCCAGCGGCTTGGTCAGGCTGACGTCACCGCCCACGGAGACGGCGGCGGCCGGGGCCAGCTTCAGGATCTTGTCCTTGGAGGCCTCCGGGACGTACCAGTACGTGCCGTCCCAGGTGTTGGTGAGCAGGAGGTCGGGCTGCAGGGCCGCGTACTTCTCCACATTGAACTGGTCGTAGACGTTGCCGAGGACCTCGACCTTGGAGACGTCCATCGAACCGGCCTGCACGTCGGGCTTGCCGTCCGGCAGGGTCGTCGGGCCGAACACGCCCTTGACCGGGATGCCGTAGTCGTACAGCGCGGCGGCCGTACCGGTGAAGGCGACGATGTTCTTCGGCTTGGCCTTGAGGGAGACCGTCTTGCCGAGGTCGTCCTTGAAGGTCCAAGCGCCCTGGCTGGCGCCCGCCTTGTCCGCGTCGCCCTTGTCCGCTTTGGCGTCCGAGCCGCCGCACGCGGTGAGCGCGGCGACGAGACCGAGGGCGCCACCCGCGGCGATCAGGCCACGACGGGTGAGGAGGGAGGAACGGGACTTGGGCATGTGGGTGTCCGCTTTCGTGCGTTGCAGGGGCCGCTCTCGGCCGTTCGGAACGAAGGTTAGCCTAACCTCATGCCCTGTGGGTAAGGGGGGCCTAAGTTCCTTACCGGAACGTGACCCGGCGCCCGCCGCGGGTGCGACGGGCGCCGGATCACGCCGGTGTGCGGGACGTCCGGGTCAGCCGGAGAAGCCCAGCTCGCGCGCGATGAGCATGCGCTGGACCTCGCTCGTGCCCTCGCCGATCTCCAGGATCTTGGAATCGCGCCACATCCGGGCGACGGGGTACTCGTTCATGAATCCGTACCCGCCGTGGATCTGCGTGGCCTCGCGGGCGTTGTCGACGGCGACCGTCGAGGAGTACAGCTTCGCGAGCGCCGCCTCCTTCTTGAACGGCTCCCCGTGCACCAGCCGGGACGCCGCGTCCCGCCAGCCGAGCCGCGCCATGTGGGCGCGCATCTCCATGTCCGCCAGCTTGAACTGGATGGCCTGGTTGTCGCCGATCGGGCGGCCGAAGGCGTGGCGCTCCTTGGCGTACTTCACCGACTCGTCCACGCAGCCCTGGGCCAGGCCCGTGGCGAGGGCGGAGATGGCGATCCGGCCCTCGTCCAGGATCCGCAGGAACTGGGCGTAGCCGCGGCCCTCCGCGCCGACCAGGTTCGTCAGCGGCACCCGGACGTCGGCGAAGGACAGTTCACGGGTGTCGGAGGAGTTCCAGCCGACCTTGGAGTACGGCGCGGCCACCGTGAAGCCGGGGGTCCCCGACGGCACGATGATCGAGGAGATCTCCGGGCGGCCGTCGGCCTTGCGGCCGGTGACCGCGGTGACGGTGACCAGGCCGGTGATGTCGGTGCCGGAGTTGGTGATGAAGCACTTCGACCCGTTGATCACCCACTCGTCGCCCTCGCGCACGGCCGTGGTGCGGGTGCCGCCGGCGTCCGAACCGCCGTCCGGCTCGGTCAGGCCGAAGGCGCCGAGGATCTCGCCGGAGCACATCCGCGGCAGCCACTCCCGCTTCTGCTCCTCGGTGCCGAACAGGTGGATCGGCATGGCGCCCAGCGAGACGCCCGCCTCCAGGGTGATGGCGACGGAGGAGTCGACGCGGGCCAGCTCCTCCAGGGCGATGCCGAGGGCGAGGTAGTCGCCGCCCATGCCGCCGTACTCCTCCGGGAAGGGCAGGCCGAACAGGCCCATCCGGCCCATCTCGCGGACGATCTCGTACGGGAACTCGTGGCGCTCGTAGAGGTCGCCGATCTTCGGGGCGACCACGTCGTGCGCGAACGCCTCGACGGTGCGGCGGAGTTCCTCGTGCTCGGGGGTGAGCCGGTGGTCGAGGGCCATGGTTCTACTGCTCCTTGTGGGAGAGGGCTTTGACGGTGCGGGAGGGGCTGGGCCGGCCCAGTTGTTCGGCCATCCACACGCTCGTGGCGGTGAGGGCGGCCAGGTCGACCCCGGTCTCGATGCCGAGGCCGTCGAGCATCCACACGAGGTCCTCGGTGGCGAGGTTCCCGGTGGCGCTCTTCGCGTACGGGCACCCGCCGAGGCCGCCCGCGGAGGCGTCGACGGTGGTGACGCCGTGCTGGAGGGCCGCGAGGGTGTTGGAGAGGGCCTGTCCGTAGGTGTCGTGGAAGTGGACCCCGATCCGATCGGTCCCCACGCCCGCCTCGTTCAGCGCGGACAGCAGGGCCTGGACGTGCCCGGGGGTCGCGACGCCGATGGTGTCGCCGAGGCTCAGCTCGTCGCAGCCGAGGTCGAGCAGGGCCGTGGCCACCCCGACCACCTGGTGGACCGGGACCGGCCCCTCCCACGGGTCGCCGAAGCACATCGAGAGGTAGCCGCGCACGTGCGCCCGGCCCGCCTTGGCCCGGGCGACGACCGGCTCGAACATCGCGAGGGACTCGGCGACGCTCCGGTTGAGGTTGCGGGCGGCGAAGGTCTCGGTCGCCGAACCGAAGACGGCGATCCGGGTCGCGCCGAGGGCGAGGGCCCGGTCCAGGCCCCGCTCGTTGGGCACGAGCACCGGCAGGGCGGCGGGGACGTCGGACAGCAGCGGGAACAAGCTCTCCGCGTCGGCCAGTTGGGGCACCCACTTGGGGTGGACGAAGCTGGTCGCCTCGATGGTGGCGAGGCCCGCCGCGGCCAGGCGGTGGATGAACTCCGCCTTCACCTCGGTGGGGACGGAGGTCTTCTCGTTCTGCAGGCCGTCGCGGGCGCCGACCTCGTGGATGCGGACCCGGGCCGGCAGGTCGGGGACGGGGAAGGCCATCGGGAGCCCGTTCACTTCCCCTCCTCCTGCGCGGCGGGGGTGACCACGGCCAGGACCTGGTCCATGGCGACGGTGGTGCCGGGGGTGACGTCGAGTTCGGTGACGGTGCCGGCGTGGGGCGCGGAGATGACGTGCTCCATCTTCATCGCCTCGACGACCAGGAGGCTCTGGCCCGCCTCCACCTCGTCCCCGACGGCGACCTTCACGACGGTGACGGTGCCGGGCATGGGGGCGGCGAGGGTGTCGGCCCCGGAGCGGCCGCGGCCGGTCAGGGACGCGGCGACCGGGTCGTGGTGCTGGACGTGCCAGGTGTCGGCGTCGCGGCCGAGCCAGGTCCCCTCCGGGGAGGTTGCGTGGGTGAAGCGGTGGGTGATGCCGTCGAGTTCGACGGTGAGGTGGGTGGTGGTGCGGGTGACGATCCGGCCCGCGGCCGGTGCGCCGGGGCTCCGCCCCGGACCCCGCGCCTCAAGTGCCGGCGGGGCTGGATTTGCCCCGGTGACCAGGAGTTCCGTCGTGCCGTTGGTCGAGGGGCGGGTGCGGACCTCCACCGGGTCCTGGCCCGGGAGGCGGAAGTGGTGGACCGTCCAGGCGGGGGTGCCGCCCAGGCGCCAGC
This sequence comes from Streptomyces sp. NPDC028419, assembly GCF_055565515.1. Lineage (NCBI taxonomy): Bacteria > Bacillati > Actinomycetota > Actinomycetes > Kitasatosporales > Streptomycetaceae > Streptomyces > Streptomyces sp. NPDC028419. Next base: position 109,051 of record NZ_JBVHUE010000018.1, read on the forward strand.
CGTTGGGCACCCCGAAGGGGTCGACCCACCCTCCCAGCCCCTCCGGCGTTTGAGGAGCGGGGTCCGGGGCGGAGCCCCGGTTCAGTAGCGCGGCCGCCGCGTACACCTCGTCCGGGACCCCCTCCGGCAGGAGGGATGGGAGGTCGCGCTCCACCAGGCCCGTGTCCAGGTCGCCGGAGACCACGTCGGGGTGGGCCAGCAGCCTCCGCAGGAACCCGGCGTTGGTCTGGACACCCAGGATCACCGTGTCCGCGAGCGCCCCCCGCAGCACCCGCAGGGCACTGGCCCGGTCGGGCCCGTAGGCGATGACCTTCGACAGCATCGGGTCGTAGGTGCTGCCGACCGGCACGCCCGCGGTCAGCCCGGAGTCGGTGCGCACGGCGCCACCGTTCGGCTCCGACAGCGCGAGCACGGTCCCGCCCGAGGGCAGGAACCCGCGCGCCGGGTCCTCGGCGCAGACGCGGGCCTCGATGGCGTGCCCGGTGAGGGTGACGTCGTCCTGCCCGAAGCCGAGGGGCTCGCCGGCGGCGACCCGCAGCTGCCACTCCACCAGGTCCAGGCCCGTCACCAGCTCGGTGACCGGGTGCTCGACCTGGAGGCGGGTGTTCATCTCCATGAAGTAGTACGAGGAGGGGTCCCCGCCCGGCACGATGAACTCCACGGTGCCCGCGCCGACGTACCCGCAGGAGCGGGCCGCCGACGTGGCCGCCGCGCCCATCGCCTCGCGCAGCTCGGGGGTCAGCAGGACGCTCGGAGCCTCCTCGATGACCTTCTGGTGGCGGCGCTGGAGGGAGCACTCGCGCTCGCCGAGGTGGACGACGTTCCCGTGGGCGTCCGCCAGGACCTGGATCTCGATGTGCCGCGGCCGGTCGACCCAGCGCTCCACGAGCAGGGTGTCGTCGCCGAAGGAGGACCGCGCCTCGCGCCGCGCGGCCGCGATCTCCTCGCCCAGCAGGGCCTCGTCGCGCACCAGCCGCATGCCCTTGCCGCCGCCGCCCGCCGAGGGCTTGAGCAGGACCGGCATGCCGATCTCGCGGGACGCGTCCGTCAGTTCGGCGTCGCTGAGCCCGCTGCCGGAGGAGCCCGGGACCACCGGGACGCCCGCGGCCCGTACGGTCTCCTTCGCGCGGATCTTGTCGCCCATCAGGGCGATGGCGGTGGCCGGCGGCCCGATGAAGGCGAGGCCGGCCTCGGCGCAGGCCGCGGCGAAGGCCGCGTTCTCGGCGAGGAAGCCGTAGCCGGGGTGGACGGCCTCGGCCCCGGTGCGGCGGGCGGCGTCGAGCAGCCGCTCCACCGACAGGTAGCTCTCGGCGGCGGCCGCCGGGCCGATGCGGACGGCCGTGTCGGCCTCCCGGACGTGGCGCGCGTCGGCGTCCGCGTCGCTGAAGACGGCGACCGAGCGCACGCCCAGCTGGCGGAGCGTACGGATGACCCGGACCGCGATCTCGCCCCGGTTGGCCACCAGAACAGTGCTGAACATCGAAGGGTTCCTCACGTCACACATCACATCCGGAAGATGCCGAAAGCCGAGTCGGCGAGGGGCGCGTTGGCGCAGGCGGTCAGGGCGAGCCCCAGCACCTGGCGGGTCTCCACCGGGTCGATGACCCCGTCGTCCCACAGCCGGGCGGTGGCGTAGTAGGCGCTGCCCTGCTCCTCGTACTGCGCGCGGATCGGGGCCTTGAAGGCGTCCTCGTCCTCGCCGGACCACTCCTGGCCGGCGCCCTCGATCTGGTCGCGCTTGACCGTGGCCAGCACCGAGGCGGCCTGCTCGCCGCCCATGACCGAGATCTTGGCGTTGGGCCACATCCACAGGAAGCGGGGGCTGTAGGCCCGGCCGCACATGGAGTAGTTGCCCGCGCCGTACGAGCCGCCGACGACCACGGTCAGCTTGGGGACCCGGGTGCAGGCCACCGCCGTGACCATCTTCGCGCCGTGCTTGGCGATGCCGCCCGCCTCGTAGTCCCGGCCGACCATGAAGCCCGAGATGTTCTGGAGGAAGAGCAGCGGGATGCCGCGCTGGTCGCACAGCTCGATGAAGTGGGCGCCCTTCTGGGCGGACTCGGAGAACAGGATGCCGTTGTTGGCGACGATCCCGACCGGGTGCCCGTGGATCCGGGCGAAGCCGGTGACCAGGGTCTGCCCGAATTCGGCCTTGAACTCCTGGAAGCGGGACCCGTCCGTGATGCGCGCGATGATCTCGCGGGCGTCGTACGGCGTGCGGGAGTCGACCGGCACCGCGCCGTAGAGGCCGTACGGGTCCACCTTCGGCTCCTCGGGAGCCTCCAGCGACCACGGCGCCGCGGTCCGCTCCGGGAGGGTGGCCACGATGTTGCGCACGATCCGCAGTGCGTGCGCGTCGTCCTCGGCCAGGTGGTCGGTGACCCCGGAGGTCCGCGAGTGCACCTCGCCGCCGCCCAGCTCCTCGGCCGTGACCACCTCGCCGGTGGCGGCCTTCACCAGCGGCGGGCCGCCGAGGAAGATGGTGCCCTGGCCGCGCACGATGACGGCCTCGTCGCTCATCGCCGGTACGTAGGCCCCGCCCGCCGTGCAGGAACCGAGGACGGCGGCGATCTGCGGGATGCCCGCGCCCGACATGCGGGCCTGGTTGTAGAAGATCCGGCCGAAGTGCTCGCGGTCGGGGAAGACCTCGTCCTGCATGGGCAGGAAGGCGCCGCCGGAGTCGACCAGGTAGAGGCAGGGGAGACGGTTCTCCAGGGCCACCTCCTGGGCGCGCAGGTGCTTCTTGACCGTCATCGGGTAGTACGTGCCGCCCTTGACGGTGGCGTCGTTCGCCACGATCACGCACTCGCGGCCGCTCACCCGGCCGATGCCCGCGATCACGCCGGCGGCGGGGGCCGCGCCCCCGTACATGTCCTCGGCGGCCAGCGGGGCCAGCTCCAGGAACGGCGAACCGGGGTCCAGGAGGGCGTCCACCCGCTCCCGCGGGAGGAGCTTGCCGCGCGCGGTGTGGCGGGCGCGGGCCTTCTCGCCGCCGCCGAGCCGGGCGGCGTCGAGCCGGGCCCGCAACCCCTCGGTCAGCTCGCGGTGGGCGGCCTCGTTGGTCCGCCAGGCCTCGGACGCCGGATCGGCGGCGGTCGTCAGCACTGGTGCCTGCTGCATCGCTCGAGCTCCCTTGCTCGGTTAATGAGCGTTAACGCCTTACGCGCCATAGGTTAACGACCGCTAACGGCCCTGTCTAGAATGGATTCCCATGAGCACCAGAGCGGCCGCCCCCACCCGTCGCGAGCAGATCCTCAACGAGGCCGCTCGTCTCTTCGCCGAGCGCGGGTTCCACGGTGTCGGCGTGGACGAGATAGGGGCCGCGGTCGGCATCAGCGGCCCCGGCCTGTACCGACACTTCGCGGGCAAGGAGGCGATGCTCGCCGAGCTGCTCGTCGGGATCAGCGAACGGCTGCTGACCGGCGGCCGCCACCGGGTCGCGGAGGCCGCCGGGGACCCCGCGTCCGTGCTGGCCTCGCTGATCGACGGGCACATCGACTTCGCCCTCGACGACCGCGCGCTGATCACCGTCCACGACCGCGAGCTCGACCGGCTGCGGGACACCGACCGCAAGCTCGTGCGCCAGCTCCAGCGGCAGTACGTCGAGCTGTGGGTGGAGGTCGTGCGCGAGCTGCACCCGCTGGTGCCGCAGGCGGAGGTGCGGATCTGCGTCCACGCCGTCTTCGGCCTGCTGAACTCGACCCCGCACCTGGGGCCGCTGGGCCGCGAGGCCACCGAGTCGCTGCTGCGGCGGGTGGCGCACGGGGCGTTCGGGGCGCTGTCGGGGTGAGCGCCTGGGCCGCACTGTTCCGGTGGACGGGACGGAACGGACGCGTCCGGGCCCCCGGCGGCAGAATGGGGCCCATGCCGATAGAGACGCCCGTACCCAGCCGCGCCGAGCTCATCGATCACCTGGTCCGCACCCGGATCGCCGGGCAGGTCGCCACGCCGCGCGAGAACAACCTCTCCCACTACCGCAAGCTCGCCAACGGCGACCGCCACTACTGGCTGGGCCTGGAGCTGGGCGACCGCTGGACGGACGAGCAGGACGTCCTCGCGGTGATGGCCGAGCGCTGCGGGGTCGTCGACGACCCGGCGCAGCTGCACGGCCAGGACACCATCGACCCCGAACTGACCCTCGACGCGCTCGACCGGATGGCGGCGCGGCTGCGCAAGGCCGCCCTGGACCAGCAGCGGGTGCTGTTCGCGACCGGGCACCCGGGCGGGCTGCTCGACGTGCACCGCGCCACGGCGGCGGCCCTGCGGGCGGCCGGCTGCGAGATCGTGGTGATCCCGGCCGGGCTGACGGCCGACGAGGGCTCGGTGTGGCAGTTCGCCGACGTGGCCGTGCTGGAGCGGGGGGCCACCCTGTGGCACACCCATTCCCCGAACCCGATGGCCGCGATCCTGGACGCCCTGGCGGCCGAGGGGCGGCCGCAGCCCGACCTGGTCGTCGCCGACCACGGCTGGGCCGGCTGCGCGGCCCAGCGCGGCCTGGACGCGGTGGGCTACGCCGACTGCAACGACCCGGCGCTCTTCCTCGGCGAGGCCGAGGGCACCCTCCAGGTGGCGGTCCCCCTGGACGACCACGTGCGCGACCCGCGGCACTACGACCCGCTGGTGGCGTACCTCCTGGCCGCGGCGGGCCTGTCGTCGTAACCCTGCCTCCGGCGGCGCCTCAAACGCCGGCGGGGCTGGTGGTGGTGGGGCCTGTCGTCGTAACCCCTGCCTCCGGCGGCGCCTCAAACGCCGGCGGGGCTGGTGGTGGTGGGGCCTGTCGTCGTAACCCCTGCCTTCGGCAGGGCCTCGAACGCCGGCGGGGCTGGTGGTGGTGGGGCGGACTGGGGCGCCGGCCCGCCTCCGGCGGGGCCTCGGCTTCACGAGGCGTCGAAGGCGTACTCCAGGACGTAGGCGGCGGCGTCGAGGACCATCTGGTCGACCCCGCCGTCGGCCGCGAAGGCGGTCCGGCTGATCAGGATCACCGGCGTACCGGCCGCCAGGCCGAGGCCGTCGGCCTCCTCGGACGAGGGCATCCGCGAGCGGACCTCCTCGCGGAAGCGGGCCGGCCCGCGGCCGAGTTCGGCGAGCCGGGTGTGGATCCCGCCGGGTCCGGAATCCGGTTCGGTGCTGGGCGTACCGGCCGCGAGGGCGGCGTCGAGGTAGGAGGTCGCCAGCAGCACCGGCTTCCCGCCGAGCGTGAACCGGCGGCGCCGAGGTGGCGTCATGGCACCGCTTCCGGGCGACGAAGGTCGGCGCGGACCCCACCGGGACGGCGGAGCCGCTGCTGTCCGAGCCACGCCGTGCGGCACGCACGGGCCCCGCACGGTGCGGCTCGCCCGGTACGACGGGCTCCTGCGGGTGGAGGTGTCGGACGCCGGGTCCGCGCCCGTGCTCGTGGTGAGGGGGTGGGGGAGGGGGACGGGCGGGGCCGGGGGGCGGTGCGCGCGCCGCGGCGGGGTCGGCAAGGTCGTGTGGGCCGAGGGTGGCGGCTGACGCGGGTCAGGGGCCGGGCGGTGGGCCCGGGCGGCGCGGGGTGGGGTCCAGGTAGACGCGGCGGATCGACGGGTAGCGCTCGCGGAGTTGTGCCTCGGCCTCCTCGCAGGCGCGCTCGACCTGCCAGGCGGCCGCCAGGTCGTGGAAGTCGATCTTCGCGGCGATCAGCACCTCGTCCGGGCCCTGCACCAGCGTGGTCAGTTCCAGCACCGCCTCGATGTGCGGCACGGACAGCAGCTCCTCGCGGACCCCGGCCCGCATCCGCGGCGGCAGCGGGCGCCCGATCAGGTACTGCGCGTTCGAGCGGCCCAGCTCCCACGCCACCCCCACCAGCAGCAGCCCGATCAGCAGCGAGGCGATCCCGTCGTACGCCCCCGAGCCGGTCAGCTGCGCGCCCAGCAGCCCGCCCGCGGCCAGGGCGAGGCCGATCAGGGCGGCCACGTTCTCCAGCAGGACCGCCTTCACCGCCGTGTCCGGGGTGTGCTTCACGTACAGGCCCAGGGGCGCCCGCATCCGGGCCGCCTCGCCCTTGACCTGGCGCCAGGCGACCAGCAGCGAGTAGCCCTCCAGGAGGAAGGCCACGGCGAGGATGAGGTAGGAGAGGGTCGGGTCGCCCGGGTCCTCGCCGTGCACCAGGGTGTGGATCCCGTCGTACACCGCGAAGACCGCGCCGCCCACGAAGGTGGCGATCGAGGCCAGCAGCGCCCAGATGTAACGCTCCGGCCCGTAGCCGAGCGGATGCGCCTCGTCCGCGGGCTTGGCGCTGCGCTTGAGCGAGGCCAGCAACAGCACCTCGGTCACGGTGTCGGCCACCGAGTGGGCCGCTTCGGAGAGCATCGCGCTGGATCCGCTGACGATCCCGCCGACCGCCTTGGCCGCCGCGATCCCGAGGTTGGTGACCACGGCGACGAGGACGGTGGCGACGCTCTCGTCACCGCCGCTGCCGGCGTCGTCCGGGTTGCTCGACATGAGGCGACGGTACGTCCGCCGCCCCGGCTACGCGCGCGGGACGCGCACCACGCCCTCCTGGATGACGGTGACGGCGAGCCGCCCGTCCCGGGTCCAGATCCTGGCCTGCCCCAGGCCCCGCCCGGCGGCGGCCGAGGGGGACTCCTGGTCGTACAGCAGCCACTCGTCCGCGCGGAACGGCCGGTGGAACCACATCGCGTGGTCCAGCGAGGCGCCCACGACGTCACCGACCGCCCAGCCGCCGCGCCCGTGCGCGAGCAGGACGGAGTCGAGCAGGGTCATGTCCGAGACGTAGGTGGCCAGGCAGGTGTGCAGGAGCGGGTCGTCGCTCTCCAGCTTGCCCGCGGTGCGGAACCAGACCTGTGTGCGCGGCTCGACCGGCTCGCCGACGCTGCCCCACGGCGGGGTCGTCGCGTACCGCAGGTCCACCGCTGCCCGCGCGTCGATCAGCCGCTCCACCGTGCCCGGGTCGCGGAAGACGTCCCGGTAGCGGGGCAGGGCCTCGGCGGCCGTCTCCAAGGTCTCCGGATCGGGCGCGTCCGGCATCGCGGCCTGGTGGTCCAGGCCCTCCTCGGGCGTCTGGAAGGACGCCGAGAGGTGGAAGATCGGCTGTCCGTGCTGGACGGCGACGACGCGGCGCGTGGTGAAGGAGCGCCCGTCGCGGATCCGGTCGACGGAGTAGACGATCGGCGCGCCGGGGTCACCGGCGCGCAGGAAGTACGAGTGCAGCGAGTGCGCGCTGCGGTCATCGGGCACCGTGCGGCCGGCCGCGACCAGTGCCTGGGCCGCGACCTGACCGCCGAAGACGCGCGGTACCAGCGCCGAACGGCTGGTACCGCGGAAGATGTTCTCCTCGATCTGCTCCAGGTCGAGCAGGTCGAGGAGCGTCGTCAGTGCCTCGTTCATGGTCGGTAAGCGTAAGTGCCGGGTGGCTACTGGCTCACAGGCCCATGGACTTGGCGATGATGGACTTCATGACCTCGCTGGTGCCGCCGTAGATGCGGTTCACGCGGTTGTCGGCGTACAGGCGGGCGATCGGGTACTCGTTCATGTAGCCGTAGCCGCCGTGCAGCTGGAGGCACTTGTCGATGACGCGGTGCGCGACCTCGGTGCAGAAGAGCTTCGCGGACGCGGCCTCGGCGGCGGTCAGCTCACCGGCGTCCAGGGCTTCCAGCGCGCGGTCGGCGACGGCCTCGGCGGCGTCCACCTCGGCCTGGCAGGAGGCCAGTTCGAACTTGGTGTTCTGGAAGTGGGCGACCGGCTTGCCGAAGACGGTGCGGTCCGTGACGTACTGCTGCGCGAACCGGACGGCGGCCTTGGCCTGGGCGTACGCGCCGAAGGCGATGCCCCAGCGCTCGGAGGGCAGGTTGGCGCCGAGGTAGTAGAAGCCCTTGTTCTCCTCGCCCATCAGGTCCTCGACCGGCACCTTCACGTCGACGAACGCCAGCTCGGCGGTGTCGGAGGTGCGCAGGCCCAGCTTGTCGAGCTTGCGGCCGATGGAGTAGCCCTCGGACTTGGTGTCCACGGCGAAGAGGGAGATGCCGAAGCGGCGGTCGTCCTCGCGCGGGGAGGAGGTGCGGGCGCAGACGATCACGCGGTCGGCGTGGACGCCACCGGTGATGAAGGTCTTGGAGCCGTTGAGGACGTAGTGCGTGCCGTCCTCGGAGAGCTTCGCGGTGGTCTTCATGCCCGCGACGTCGGAACCGGTGCCCGGCTCGGTCATCGCGAGGGCCCACATCTCCTCGCCGGAGACGAACTTCGGCAGGTAGCGCTTCTTCTGCTCGTCGGTGGCGAGCATCTTGATGTAGGGGAGGGCGAGCAGCACGTGCACGCCGGAGCCGCCGAAGTTCACGCCCGCGCGGGAGGTCTCTTCGTAGAGGACGGCCTCGAACTTGTGCGTGTCCAGGCCGGCGCCGCCGAACTCCTCGGGCACGTTGATGCCGAAGACGCCCAGCTCGCCGAGCTTGTAGTAGAAGTCGCGCGGCGCCTGGCCCGCCTGGAACCACTCGTCGTAGACCGGAACGACCTCGGCCTCGATGAAGGCGCGGATCGTCTCGCGGAACGCCTCGTGGTCCTCGTTGAAAACGGTACGGCGCACGGCCGGCTCCCTTCGGTCGCGGCGGTCCGCCGCCTATGGCTAAGCGCTTGCTCAGACTAAGTTACCGGTGAGTTGTTCCCTCTGTCCAGAGTGAGGCCGGGCACGCCGGCGGCCCCTGTCCGGGGGGAGCGCTCAGAAGCCGTTGCAGACGGCCGAGGCGAAGGGGCCCATCGCGCTCGCCGTGATCGGCGGGTCGTCGTCGACCGTGACCGAGCAGGTGGCGGCGCCGCCCTGGGCGCCCAGCGTCACGACGAGCGAGCCGCCCTTGGCGAAGCCCTTCGTGGTGAGCACCTTCGTCCACGGCAGGCTCTGGCCGCCCACCTGGCTGGTGGAGGCGCTGCCGTCGTGCCAGGTCGAGTAGGTGATGGTCACGTCCGTGGCCTTGCCGGTCGCCGCGTAGGTGACCCGGGCGGGCCGTCCGGCCTCCTTCTGCACCTCGCCGACGAAGACGGCGAAGAGTGCCGCGCAGCCTCCGACCAGCAGCAGGAACAGGCCGAGCAGCACCCACGGCCAGCGGCGGCGCCTGCGGGGCGGGGGCGGGGGCGGCGGGTACGGATAGCCGCGGAGCGGCTCGCTCCCGGGGTCTCGGGGGCCCCATCCCCGCGGCCCCTTCGACCCCTGCGGCTCCTGCGGTTCGGGTGAACTGTCCGGTCGGCTCATGTCACCAGCGTGGCCCCGGTCGCCTCAGTCCTCCACCCCGGCGTGCCGCAGCGCGAACCACAGCTCCATCCGGGTGTCCGGATCGTCCAGGTCGAGCGCCAGCAGGGCCGCGCAACGGGCGACGCGCTGGCGCACGGTGTTGCGGTGGACGCCGAGGGCGGCCGCGCTGCGGTCCCAGCTGCCGTGGTGGGCCAGCCACGCGCGCAGCGTCCGTGCCTGCGCCGGGTTCAGCGGGGCCAGAAGCGCCTCGGCGTACGCGCGGGCCTCCGCCGGGTCGAGCAGGGCCGCGATGCCGCCGGGGGCGTGCCGGGCCAGGGGGACGCGGGCCGCCTCGGCGCGCTCCAAGGCCCGTCGCGCCCGGGCTCCGGCGCCGCGCAGCTCCGCGGGTCCGGCGGGCGGGGCGACCCCGAGCCGCCAGCCGGGCTGGGGGGTCGGGTCCCGGTCGGTGAGCAGGCGCGGGCCGTCCTCCCGCGGGTCCAGCAGTACGGTGCCCAGCGCGGCCGCCAGGGCCCGCGGATCGCCGGCGCCGCGCGCGTGGACGGCGTACCAGGGCCCCGGGCCCAGCGCCCCGACCGGATCCCCGTCGAGCAGCAGCCGGGTCAGGGCGGCCGTCTCCGGGCCCGGCGGGCGGTGCGCGGTCAGCAGCGTCAGCAGCACGGCGGCCACGGAGGCGATGGTGTGGTCCCCGGGCGCCCGGCCGGGCGCGGCCAGCGCCAGCACGGGCACGGGTGCGCCCCCGGGCGCCGCCCCCGGGCGGCCCAGGGCGTGCGCCGAGAGGTGCAGCCCCTCGTGGGTGTCGGTCGCGGTCGCCGCGGCGGGACCGCCGACCCCGGGGCCGTTGCCCGCGACGCGGGCGGCCAGCGCGGTCAGGGCCGCGAGCACCCCCGCGGGCGCGGGGCGGCCCGCCGCCTCCCGGACCCCGTCCGCGGTCACCAGTACGGCGTGTCCGTCCAGGACGCCGGCCAGCCGGGACAGTACGGCCGGTACCGGATCGGGCCGGGCCGCGGCGGCGGCCAGCGCCTGCTGGGCCTCGGTGATCCGGCTCAGCTCCCGGGTGCGGGCCCGCGCCATCAGCCGCCACACGGCGCGGGCGACCGCCGTGAACGGCGTCCCGGCGGGCACCTCCAGCAGCGGCAGCCCGTGCCGGTCGCAGGCCGCCACCAGCTCCGGGGGCACGGTCGCGTGCACCGGGGTCACGCCGAAGCCGAGGGCCGCCGTGCCGGCGCGGGCGAGCCGGGCGACGTACGCGTCGGGGTCCTCCAGCGCGGCGCCCGCGGTGAGCAGCAGCTCGCCGCCCAGCAGGTACGGCGAGGGGTCGCTCATCTCGGAGGCGTGCACCCCGTGCACCTCGGCCCCGGCGGGCCCGGCGAGGTGGCGCAGCCCCAGCTCCCGCTCCGGCAGCAGTGCGCCGAGCGGGACCGGCGGAGTGGGCGGGGCTTCCATGGACACTCCGTACACATCGGGGATGCTCGATGGAGGGAACGTACACTCCGCGCGCCCGGGGTGTCCGTTTACGCTCGAAGCACCGCACTCGCAGGACCTCCAGGAAGGGCACCCCCCATGAGCACGCAGCCGCGCGGCCCCGTCGACTCCTCCCGCATCCCGCGCTACGCGGGTCCCGCGACCTTCGCCCGACTGCCCCGCCTCGACGAGGTCGGCGGCAAGGCGGACGTCGCCGTGGTCGGCGTGCCCTTCGACTCCGGTGTCTCCTACCGCCCCGGCGCCCGCTTCGGCGGCAACGCCATCCGCGAGGCCTCGCGTCTGCTGCGCCCGTACAACCCGGCGCAGGACGCCTCCCCCTTCGCCCTCGCGCAGGTCGCCGACGCCGGTGACATCGCGGCGAACCCCTTCAACATCAACGAGGCCGTCGACACGATCGAGGCCGCGGCCGACGAGCTGATCGCGGGCGGCTCCCGCCTGATGACCCTCGGCGGCGACCACACCATCGCGCTGCCGCTGCTGCGCTCGGTGGCCAAGAAGCACGGTCCGGTGGCGCTGCTGCACTTCGACGCGCACCTGGACACCTGGGACACGTACTTCGGCGCCGAGTACACCCACGGCACGCCCTTCCGCCGGGCCGTCGAGGAGGGCATCCTCGACACCGAGGCGCTCTCGCACGTCGGCACCCGCGGCCCGCTCTACGGCAAGCAGGACCTGGACGACGACGCCAAGATGGGCTTCGGCATCGTGACCTCGGCCGACGTCTACCGCCGCGGCGCCGACGAGGTCGCCGACCAGCTGCGCCAGCGCATCGGCGACCGCCCGCTGTACATCTCGATCGACATCGACGTGCTGGACCCGGCCCACGCGCCCGGCACCGGCACCCCCGAGGCGGGCGGCATGACCTCCCGCGAGCTGCTGGAGATCATCCGCGGCCTGTCGTCCTGCAACCTGGTTTCCGCCGACGTGGTCGAGGTGGCCCCGGCGTACGATCACGCGGAGATCACCTCGGTCGCGGCCTCGCACACCGCGTACGAGCTGACCACGATCATGAGCCGTCAGATCGCGCAGGCGAAGGGCAAGTAAGCACCGTGACGCACGACCACGACCTGGTACTCCGCCCCACCGAAGCCCAGAAGGCGGCCGCACTCGCGCCGCCGCCGGGCCGGACCGGCGGGGACCTGGTCGTGGAGACGCTGCGCTCGCTCGGCGCGACCACCGTCTTCGGCCTGCCGGGGCAGCACGCGCTCGCCACCTTCGACGCGCTGGGCCGCTCCGACCTGCGGCTGATCGGCCTGCGGGTGGAGAACAACGCGGCCTTCGCGGCCGACGCGTACGGCCGCCTCACGGGCGAGGCGGTCCCGCTGCTGCTGTCCACCGGGCCGGGCGCGCTGACGGCCCTGCCCGCCCTGGCGGAGGCGGCCGCCGCCTCCGCCCCGGTGGTGGCCATCGCCTCCCAGGTGCCGAGCGCGGGCCTGGGCGGCGGGCGGCGCGGCCACCTGCACGAGCTGCGGGACCAGGCGGCGTCCTTCCGGGACGTGGTCAAGTCGGTGCACGAGGCCCGCACCCCGTCCCAGATCCCCTCCGTGATCGCCGCGGCCTGGGAGTCGGCGCTGACCGCTCCGCACGGCCCGGTCTGGGTGGAGATCCCGGAGGACGTGCTGCGCGCGGAGACCATCGTTCCGCAGGTCACGGGCGTGGACGCGACCCCGCACGACCTCGCCCCGCGCCCGGAGCTGACCGCGCTGGCCGCGCACTGGCTGGAGCGCGCCGAACGGCCGGTGATCATCGCGGGCGGCGGGGTGGTCCGCTCCGACGCCGCGAGGAAGCTGCGGGAGCTGGCCGAGCGGCTGAACGCGCCGGTCGTCACCACCTTCGGCGGCAAGGGCGCCTTCCCCTGGACCCACCCGCTCTCCCTCCAGTCCTGGCTGGAGGACCGCCACATGACGGACTTCCTGGAGGACGCCGACGTCCTGCTGGTGGTCGGGTCGGGCCTCGGGGAACTCTCCTCGAACTACCACACGTTCTTCCCGGAGGGCCGGGTCGTCCAGATCGACGCGGACCTCGGCAAGCTGGAGTCCAACCACGCGGGGCTCGGCATCCACGCGGACGCACGGCTCGCGCTCCAGGCACTGCTGGAGACGGTGTCCGAGCGTCCGGACCCGTCGGCTCCCGAGCGCGTCCGCTCGGTGCTGGCCGCCATCGCGGAGCGGCTGTCCACCCAGGACGTCGCCCTGGAGCAGTCCCTGCTGGCCTCGATCAGGGCCGCCCTGCCGGCGCGCTCGCCGTCCTTCTGGGACATGACGATCCTGGCCTACTGGGCCTGGTCCGCCTTCGACCCGAAGCACCCCAACACGATGCACTCGGCCCAGGGCGCGGGCGGCCTCGGCTACGCCTTCCCGGCCGCCCTGGGGGCCTGCGCGGCCGAGCCGGACACCCCGGTCCTGGCCGTCTCGGGCGACGGCGGGGCGATGTACTCCCTGGCGGAACTGGCCACGGCCCGCCAGTACGACCTGGACGTGACCTGGCTGATCGTCGACGACGGCGGCTACGGCATCCTGCGCGAGTACATGAGCCAGTCCTTCGACGGCCGCACCACGGGTACGGAGCTCACCCGCCCCGACTTCGTCGCCCTGGCCGAGTCCTTCGGCGTCCCGGCGGCGACGACCACCCCGGACTCCCTGCGCGCGGACCTCGCGAAGTCCCTCTCCACCCCGGGCCCCTCGGTCCTGGTCCTCCCGGCCACCTTGAAGATGTTCGCCCCGACGCACGTGTGAGCGTTGCCCGACCCGGGCCGGCCTCCTATGCTTGATATGGAACCAGCATAGGAGGCATATATGTCGAACCTCTACATGGAAGTCGATGACGAGGCCCTCGCCGAGGCCGCTTCGATACTGGGCACCAAGTCGAAGAAGGACACGGTCAACGCGGCCCTCCAAGAGGTGGCGCGGCGCAACAAGCGGCTGAAGGCGCTGGAGCGGCTCGTCGAGATGGGCGAGCGCGGCGACTTCGAGCCACTCCTGAACAAGGCCGACTACCGACGATGAGCCCGGTGACCCACCTCATCGACACCTCCGCCGTCGTGCGCATCGTGACGAACGAGGACGTCCGCAAGAACTGGCTGGAGCACCTCGCCGTGGGCGTGATCGGCGTCTGCGAGGTCACGGAGCTGGAGCTGCTCTTCTCCGCCCGCTCGCTCGCCGACCGGCTGGAGAAGGAGGCGCTGCTCGGTGAACTCTTCAACTGGACGCCCATGCCCGAGCGGGTCTACCTCCGGGCTCGCGCGGTGCAGCGGCTGCTCACCGACCGGGGCGAGCACCGCAGTGCGGGCCCCGTCGACCTGCTCGTCGCCGCCACGGCCGAACTCACCGGTCTCACGCTGCTGCACTACGACAAGGACTTCGACACCATCGCGCGCGTGACCGGCCAGCCCGCCCGCTGGATCGCCCCTCCCGGCACCGTCTGACCGCAGGCCCCCTCGCCGCTCCCACGCCCGGCCCCGCCCGCCGTGCGCCCCGTCGGGCAAACGCGTTCGATTGTTGCGACGGGATGAAATCCGCCGGTCGCGGCGTTGGGGCTTGCGGCAGGACAGGCAGGACGGACGGGGAGGCACCACGTGGCGGCGGCGGAGGAACAGGACCAGGGCTGGGGCCGGCGGCTGGCCCGGTACACCTGGCGGTACAAGGCCAACGTGCTGCTCGCCCTCGGCTCCTCGCTCGGCGGCATGGCCGTCATGGCGCTCGTACCGCTCGTCACCAAGGTGATCCTCGACGACGTCATCGGGGACAAGAGCAAGCCCATGGGGCCCTGGGCCGGGATGCTCATAGGCGCGGCCCTGATCGTGTACGTGCTGACCTACATACGCAGGTACTACGGCGGGCGGCTCGCCCTCGACGTGCAGCACGACCTGCGCACCGACATGTACGACACCATCGGCCGCCTCGACGGGCGCCGCCAGGACGAGCTCTCCACCGGGCAGGTCATCGGGCGGGCGACCAGCGACCTCCAGCTGATCCAAGGGCTGCTCTTCATGTTGCCCATGACCATCGGCAACTTCCTGCTCTTCGGCATATCCCTCGCGATCATGCTGTGGCTCTCGCCGCTGCTGACCCTCGTCGCGCTGCTCATGGCCCCCGCCCTCTGGTTCATCGCCAAGCGCAGCCGCAAGAAGCTCTTCCCCGCCACCTGGTACGCCCAGAGCCAGGCGGCCGCCGTCGCCTCCGTCGTCGACGGGGCCGTCACCGGCGTCCGCGTCGTCAAGGGCTTCGGCCAGGAGGAGCAGGAGACCGGCAAGCTCCGCGCCGCCGGCCGCCGCCTCTTCGCCGGACGGATGCGCAGCATCCGGCTGAACTCCCGCTACACCCCCGCCCTGCAGGCCGTACCCGCCCTCGGGCAGGTCGCGATGCTGGCCCTCGGCGGCTGGATGGCCACCAAGGGCCAGGTCACCCTCGGCACCTTCGTGGCCTTCTCCACCTACCTCGCCCAGCTCGTCGGCCCCGTCCGGATGCTCGCCATGATCCTCACCGTCGGCCAGCAGGCCCGCGCCGGTGCGGAGCGGGTCTTCGAGCTCATCGACACCGAGCCGGTGATCCAGGACGGCACGCACGCCCTGCCCACCGACGCGCCCGCCACCGTCGAGTTCGAGGACGTGCGCTTCGGCTACGACCCCGAGCGCCCGGTGCTCGACGGTTTCGGCCTCTCGATCGCCGAAGGCGAGACCGTCGCCCTCGTCGGCGCCTCCGGCAGCGGCAAGTCGACCGTCTCCCTGCTCCTGCCGCGCTTCTACGACACCGACCACGGCACCGTCCGGGTCGGCGGGCACGATGTGCGCGAGCTGACCTTCGACTCGCTGCGCGACGCGATCGGCCTGGTCCCCGAGGACTCGTTCCTCTTCTCCGACACCATCCGCGCGAACATCGCCTACGGGCACCCCGACGCCACCGAGGAACAGGTGCTGGCCGCCGCCCGCGCCGCCCAGGCCGAAGGGTTCATCGAGGCCCTCCCCGCCGGCTTCGACACCAAGGTCGGCGAGCAGGGCCTGACGCTCTCCGGCGGCCAGCGCCAGCGCATCGCGCTCGCCCGCGCCATCCTCACCGACCCCCGGCTGCTGCTCCTCGACGACGCGACCTCCGCCGTCGACGCCCGGGTCGAGCACGAGATCCACGAAGCGCTGCGGGCCGTCATGGCCGGCCGCACCACCCTGCTCATCGCGCACCGCCGCTCCACGCTCGCGCTCGCCGACCGGATCGCCGTCCTGGACCACGGGCGGCTCTCCGACATCGGTACGCACGAGGAGCTGGAGCGCCGCTCCGCCCTCTACCGGCGTCTGCTCACCGATCCGGACGCGCTGGGCGCGGGCTCCCCCCGGACGCCCGAGGCGCCCGTGATGGAGGAGTTCGAGCGGGACATCGATCGGGACATCGAGCGGGACATCGAGCTCGAAGCCGAGATCGACTCCGAGCCCGTCAACGCCAAGCGCCGGGTGGCCGGCGGCATCACCCCCGAGCTCTGGCAGCGCCAGGAGCGGGCGGACGAGAAGACCACCGCCCCCGCCGGGATGCCCGCCACCCCCGAACTGCTCGCGCAGGTGGCCGCGCTGCCGCCCGCCGACGACACCCCGGCGGTGGACGAGGCCCGCGCCGCCTCCAGCGAGGACAGCTACAACCTGCGCCGCCTGCTGCGCGGCTTCTGGGCGCCGCTCGCGATATCCCTGGGCCTCGTCGCCCTCGACGCGGGCTCCGGGCTGCTGCTGCCGATCCTGATCCGGCACGGCATCGACAAGGGCGTCGAAGCCGCCGCGCTGGGCGCCGTCTGGGCGGCGTCCCTCCTCGCGCTCGGCGTCGTCCTGGCCCAGTGGGCCGCGCAGTTCGCCGAGACCCGGATGACCGGCCGCACCGGCGAGCGCGTGCTCTACGCCCTGCGCGTGAAGATATTCGCCCAGCTCCAGCGCCTCGGCCTCGACTACTACGAGCGCGAGCTGACCGGCAAGATCATGACCCGGATGACCACCGACGTCGACGCCCTGTCCAGCTTCCTGCAGACCGGGCTGGTCACCGCGGTCGTCTCCGTCCTCACCTTCTTCGGCATCCTGATCGCCCTGCTCGTCCTCGACGTCGAGCTGGCTCTGATCGTCTTCGCCACCCTGCCCCTGCTGGTCATCGCCACGATCGTCTTCCGTCGCCGGTCCGTGGCCGCGTACGAGCTCGCCCGCGACCGGGTCGGCCTGGTCAACGCCGACCTCCAGGAGTCGGTGGCCGGGCTGCGCATCGTCCAGGCGTTCCGCCGCCAGGCCAGCGGATCCGTCCGCTTCGGGGAGCGCAGCGACTCCTACCGCCAGGCCCGCGTCCGCGGCCAGTGGCTGATCTCGGTCTACTTCCCCTTCGTCCAGCTCCTGTCCTCGGGGGCCGCGGCCGCCGTGCTGATCGTCGGCGCCGGACGGGTGGAGGCCGGCACGCTCACCACCGGCGCGCTGGTCGCGTACCTCCTCTACATCGACCTGTTCTTCGCCCCCGTGCAGCAGCTCTCCCAGGTCTTCGACGGCTACCAGCAGGCGACCGTCTCGCTCGGCCGGATCCAGGGCCTGCTGCGGGAGCCCACCAGCACCCCGCGGCCGGCCGAGCCCCGCCCGGTCCCCGAACTGCGCGGCGAGATCGCCTTCGAGGGGGTCCGCTTCGAGTACGGCACCGCCGAGGAGCGCGGGGTGAAGGAGCCGGCGCTGGGCGGGATCGACCTGCGCATCCCCGCCGGGCAGACCGTCGCCTTCGTCGGCGAGACGGGGGCCGGCAAGTCCACGCTGGTCAAGATGGTGGCCCGGTTCTACGATCCGACCGCCGGCCGGATCACCGCCGACGGGGTGGACCTGCGCGAGTGGGACCTGACGGGTTACCGCCACCGCCTCGGCGTCGTCCCCCAGGAGCCGTACCTCTTCCCGGGGACCGTGCGCGACGCCATCGCCTACGGGCGGCCCGACGCGAGCGACGCCGAAGTGGAGGGCGCCGCCCGCGCGGTCGGGGCGCACGACATGATCGCGACGCTGGACGGCGGCTACCTGCACGCCGTCGCCGAGCGCGGCCGCAACCTCTCCGCGGGCCAGCGCCAGCTGATCGCCCTGGCCCGCGCGGAGCTCGTCGACCCGGACGTCCTGCTCCTCGACGAGGCCACCGCGGCCCTCGACCTGGCCACCGAAGGGCTGGTCAACCAGGCCACCGACCGCCTCGCGGGCAAGCGCACCACGCTGGTGGTGGCCCACCGGCTGACCACCGCCGCGCGCGCCGACCGGGTCGTGGTGATGGACCACGGCCGGGTCGTCGAGGACGGCACGCACGCCGAACTCCTGGCCCGGGACGGCCGCTACGCCCGCCTGTGGCGGACCTTCGTCGGCGAGGACGAGCGCGCCGCGGCCTGACCCCGCGGCGGCGGGCCGCCCCACCCCCGCGCACCGGACCCCTCGGACGTGGTTGCCGCCTGCAACCTTCCGGGGGGTCCGTGCGTCGTACGGACGCGTACGTCGTACGGACGACCGACAGGGGGAAGCGTGTTCGGGTTGAGGGGTGGGGCGGGCCGGTCGGCCAGGGGTGCGGGGGTGTTCTCGGCGGGGCTGCTCCTCGCGTCCGGCGCGCTGTTGGCGGCGCCGCCCGCGCAGGCGGCGACCGGCGGCTGTCCGGGCCAGCTGGCCCGGACCGTGGACTTCGCCGCGGGCGAGGTCCGCGTGTACAAGTCCCATGCCCAGGTGTGCGCGGTGACCGTGCCCGCGCGCCCGGGGGCGCGGACGTGGATGTCGGTGAGCGTGCAGCCGCGGGGCGGGGTGCCGGTCCGTGACGAGGGGCGTTTCACCCGCTTCGCCGGGCCCGTCACCGTGCCGGCCGTGAGCCGCTGCGTGTATGTAAAGGGGCAGGTGGGCTCGGAAGCGGTCGGCTCCGGCTGGATCCTGTGCTGAGAGCGAGGCCCAACGCCCCCTGTTCGAGCGTGCGTTGATCCCGCTAGGTTCACCGGTACCGCAGTGAACTCAAGGGGAGGGTGAGAATGCACAAGGCGCTCAGATGGCTGTTGTCGTTCGTGGTGCTGATCGGCACCATGGGCGCGGCGGGCGTGACGGCACAAGCGGCCACCGCCGCCGGGCCGACCGCCGCCACGGACATCAAGGACCGGATCCTCGCGATTCCGGGGATGACCCTCATCGAGGAGAAGCCCTACACCGGCTACCGGTTCTTCGTATTGAACTACGAGCAGCCCGTCGATCACCGGCAGCCGTGGAGGGGCACCTTCAAGCAGCGGCTGACCCTGCTGCACAAGGACACGTCCCGGCCCACGGTCTTCTTCACCTCCGGGTACAACGTCAACACCAATCCGCGCCGCAGCGAGCCGACGACCATCGTCGACGGCAACCAGGTGTCGCTGGAGTACCGATTCTTCACCCCGTCCCGCCCCGACCCGGCCAACTGGTCGAACCTGGACATCTGGCAGGCCGCCAGCGACCAGCACCGCATCTTCACCGCCCTCAAGAAGATCTACACCAAGAACTGGCTGGCCACGGGCGGCAGCAAGGGCGGCATGACGGCGACGTACTACGAGCGCTTCTACTCCCACGACATGGACGGGGTCGTCGCCTACGTCGCCCCCAACGACGTCGTCAACAAGGAGGACTCGGCCTACGACCGGTTCTTCACCAAGGTCGGCACCAAGGAGTGCCGCGACAAGCTGAACGCGGTGCAGCGCGAGGCGCTGGTGCGCCGCGTGCCGCTGGAGGCCAAGTACGCGGCCGCCGCCGTCGAGAACGGCTGGACCTTCACCACCGTCGGCAACATCGACAAGGCCTACGAGGCCGTCGTCCTCGACTACACCTGGGCCTTCTGGCAGTACAGCCTGCTGGCCGACTGCGCGGGCGTCCCGACCGCCGCGACCGCCACCGACCAGCAGATCTGGGACACGGTCGACGCGATCTCCGGCTTCTCCGCCTACGCGGACCAGGGCCTGGAGACGTACACCCCGTACTACTACCAGGCGGGCACCCAGCTCGGTTCGCCCGACATCAAGCAGCCGCACCTGGCCGGCCTGAGCCGCTACGGCTACCAGCCCCCGCGTAACTTCGTGCCCCGCGACATCCCCATGACCTTCCAGCCCGGCGTCATGGCCGACGTGGACAACTGGGTGCGCAACAACGCCCAGCAGATGCTGTTCGTGTACGGGCAGAACGACCCGTGGGGCGCCGAGCCCTTCCGCCTCGGGTACGGGGTCCGCGACAGCTACGTGATGATCGCCCCCGGGGCCAACCACGGTGCCAACGTGGCCAAGCTCCAGGAGGGCGAGAGCAAGCTCGCCACCGCGAAGATCCTGCAGTGGGCCGGGGTCGCCCCCGCCGCCGTGCAGGCCGACCCGAACAAGGCGGCCCCGCTCGCCCGGGCCGACGCCCAGCTCGACAAGCGCGACCTGGAGCGCGAGCCGCAGCTGCGGCCGTGACCCGGTGAACAGGTCAGCCGTGCCGACCCGGTGAGCCGCCGGCTCCGGTGACCGCTGCGCCCCCGCGGGCCCCTCGGCCCGCGGGGGCGTTCGCGTCAGTACGTCAGCCCGTGCCCCAGCGGCCAGCGCCCCGGCACCGGCACCGGGAGCCGACCCGTGGGCCGGTGCGCGCCCGCGACCACCCGCGCGGCGGCCCGCAGTTCCCCCTCGCCCCAGGAGTACGTCGCCAGCGCGGCGGCGACCGGCGGCAGCCGGGCCGGGTCGTACGGATTGCGCAGCGCCAAGGTCACCACCCGGGCGCCCGCCGCCACCAGGTCCCGCACCAGGGCGTAGGGGGCGCTCGCGGCGCCCTCCGGGACGTTGTGGGTGCACACCAGCACCACGTCGTGGTCGGGAGCCGCGGCCACCGCCCGCTCGGGCGCCGTCGCGGTCGTCGTGAAGCCGAGCGCGCCCAGCTCGCGCGCGAGGACGATCGTCGGGGGTCCGCCGGTGCCGGTGGGCGAGGCCGGATCGGCGCCGGTGACCAGCAGCTTCGGGTAGCGCACCGGATCCAGCGGGAGCAGCCCCTGGGTGTTGGCCAGCAGGGTGGTCGTGGTGGCCGCGATCCGGTCGGCCTCGGCGAGGTGCTCCGGGACGCCCACCGCCGTCGCGAGCCGCGCGGGGTCCACGAAGGGGTTCGCCAACAGCCCCCGCCGTTCCTTGAGCCGCAGGATCCGCAGGACCGATTCATCGATCCGGGCCTCGGTCAGCTCGCCCGAGCGCACCGCCGCCAGCACGCTGCGGTGGGCGAGTCCCAGGTCCGGCGGGTTCAGCAACTGGTCGCACCCCGCCTTCAGGGCGAGGACCGGCACCCGGTCGTCCCCGTACTTCTGCCGGACCCCGGCCATCCCCAGCGAGTCGGTGATCACCAGCCCCGTGAAGCCGAGGCGTTCGCGCAGGATGCCCGTGACGATGGGGTGCGAGAGGGTCGCCGGGTCCCCGGAGGGGTCGAGCGCGGCGAAGACGATGTGCGCGGTCATCACCGCGTCCACGCCCGCCTCGACGGCCGCGCGGAACGGCGGCTCGTCCAACTCCTCCCACTCGGCGCGGGTGTGCCGCATCACCGGCAGCCCGACGTGGCTGTCGGTGTCGGTGTCCCCGTGCCCGGGGAAGTGCTTGACGGTGGCGGCCACCCCGGCGCCCTGATAGCCGCCCACCTGGGCCGCGACCAGCGCCGCGACCGCCTCCGGAGCCGAGCCGAAGGACCGTACGCCGATCACCGGATTGGCCGGGTTCACATTCACGTCGGCCACCGGGGCGTAGTCCTGGCGGACGCCCATCGCGGCCAGTTCGGTGCCCGCGATCCGCGCGGCCCGCCGGGCTCCCTCGGCCGCGGCCGCGGCGCCCGCGCCCGTGGCCGCGCCCAGGGCCATCGCCCCCGGCAGCTGGGTGGCGGGCTTCCCGACCCGGTTGACGGCCCCGTGCTCCTGGTCGGTGGAGAGCAGCAGCGGGATGCCGTCCCCGTCGGCGCCGGCGGCGCGCTGGAGTTCGTTCGACAGCTCGGCGACCTGGCGCGGGGAGCGGATGTTGTTCGCCCAGCCGAAGTAGATGATCCCGCCCAGGTGGTAACGGGCGATCAGCTCGGCCGCGCTGCGCACCCCCAGCTCGGTCTCGAAGGTGTCCGCGTCGGCCGGATCGGGCGCGGTCGCGGAATGCCCGTAGACCCGGCTGACGAAGAGCTGCCCGACCTTCTCCTCCAGGGTCATCCCGGCCAGCAGTCGGGCGACCAGCTCCCCGGGCGCGGGCCCGCGGCCCCGCGGGGCGCCCTGCGCCCGGCGGGGGAGCGCGGCCGCGGCCGCGGTGACGGCTACGGCGGCCACGGCGGCGGCGGACAACAGGGAGCGGCGGGACGCGTGGTTGGGCACCCGGGCACGCTAACGCCGCGCGCCCCCGCGGCGGCTAAGGACACTCGCCGGGTCCCCCGGACGTGGTGCCCCAGTGTCCCTGGAGGGTGCGGACGGCCTCCGTGATGGCCGGCCGCCGGGCGGCCCCGGCCCGCCACAGGGCGTGCACCCTGCGCACGGGCGTCGGGCGCAGCGGGACGGCCACGGCGCCCGGCGGCAGCGGGCCGGTGCCCAGGCGCGGCACCACCGCGACCCCCAGGCCCGCCGCGACCAGGGCGACCAGGGTGTGGTTCTCCTCGGCGACGTGCACGACGTTCGGCTCGGCGCCCACCGCGCGCAGGGTGCGCACCAGCCAGTCGTGGCAGACCCGGCCCGGCGGCTGGCAGATCCAGCGCTCCCCGCCGAGGTCCGCGCGCCGCACCACGGACCGGGCGGTGAAGGGGTGGCCCGCGGGCACCAGCAGGTCGCAGAGGTCGTCGCCGATCACCGCCTGCTCGACCCCCTCGGGCACCGGCAGCGGCGCGATGTCCCAGTCGTGGGCCACCGCCAGGTCGGTGACGCCCCGGGTCACCAGGTCCACCGAGAGGTGCGGGTCGACCTCGGTGAGGCGGACCTCCAGGGCCGGGTGGCGGTCGGCGAGTTCGGCCAGCACCCCGGGCAGCAGTCCGCGCGCGGCGGAGGCGAAGGCGGCCACCCGCAGCAGCCCGCTGGGCCGCCCCCGCCGCTCCTCCAGGGTGGTCTCGGCCCGCTCCACGATCCCCAGCAACTCCTGGGCGGTGGAGGCCAGGTGGCGGGCCTCCTCGGTGAGCGCGACACCGCGGCCGCGGCGCTCCAGGAGCGTGGTGCGGGTCTCCCGTTCCAGCTTGGCGATCTGCTGGGAGACGGCGGAAGGGGTGTAGCCGAGGGCGGCCGCCGCGCCCGCGACGGAACCGTGGACGGAGACGGCGTGCAGGGCGCGGAGCCGGGACAGGTCGAGCATGCTCGAAGCGTAAGCGCTGCTTCATCCAACGGGGAAGAGATCATCGCTGGTGCTACATGGTCCCAGCGCCGATGCTCTTCTCATGCGTCCCGTACACACCGCCCTGGCCGTCCTCGTGGCCGCCGTCTGGGGCTTCAACTTCGTCGTCATCCAGATCGGCCTCGACCACTTCCCGCCGCTGCTGCTGTCCGCCCTGCGCTTCCTCGTCGCGGCCGTGCCCGCGGTGTTCTTCGTGGGCCGCCCCAAGGTCGCCTGGAAGTGGGTCCTGGGGGTCGGGGTGGCCCTGGGCATCGCGAAGTTCGGGCTCCTCTTCACCGGCATGGCCGCCGGGATGCCGGCCGGGCTGTCCTCGCTGGTGCTCCAGGTGCAGGCCGTCTTCACCGCCGTCCTCGCCGCCGTCGTGCTGCGCGAGCGGCCCGGGTGGATCCGGCTGGCCGGGATGGGCGTCGCGCTCGCGGGCATCGCCGTCGCCGCCGTGGACCGCGGAACCTCGGCGCCCGTCACCGCCTTCCTGCTGGTGGTCGCGGCCGCCGCGTGCTGGGGGGTGTCCAACGTGCTGACGCGCAAGGCCGCCCCGCCCGACGCGCTGAACTTCATGGTGTGGGTGTGCGCGGTGCCGGTGCTGCCCCTGTTCGGCCTCTCGCTGCTGGTGGAGGGGCCCGAGCGGGACCTCGCCGCGCTGCGCGCGCTGGACTGGTCCGGGGCGGCCGTCATCGGCTACGTCGCCTGGGTGTCCACCGTCTTCGGCTTCGGGGCCTGGGGCTACCTGCTGCGCCGCTACCCGGCCTCGTCGGTGGCGCCGTTCTCGCTGCTGGTGCCGGTCTTCGGGATGTCCTCGGCGGCGCTGGTGCTGGGCGAGGGGATCTCCCCCCTGCGCTGGCTGGCCGCGGCGCTGCTGGTCGGCGGGGTCGCGGCCACCTCGCTGGCCCCGGCGCGGGGCGCCCGTACGGCCTCCCGCACGGTCCGCGGCGCGCCCGCACCGCTCAGCGCGGCGGGCCTTCCTGGAGCGGCAGCCGCCAGTCCTGTCCGGTCAGGGTGACGCCGTACGAACGGTGCTCGCGCTCGGCGACCAGAGTGAACCCGGCGCGCTGGTAGAGGGAACGGGCGCCGGTCAGGACGTCGTTGGTCCACAGCACCAGCTCGCGGTAGCCGACCGAGCGGGCGAAGGCGATCACCGTGTCCACCAGCAGCGCGCCGGTCCCGCGGCCGCGGCCCGCCGGGTCCACCAGGAGCAGGCGGAGCCGGGCGGTGCCGGGGGCCGGATCGCGCACGCACATGACCGAGCCCACCGGGCGGCCGTCCGACTCGGCGATCCAGACGCGTTCGAGGTAGGGGTCGTGGTCCTGGGCGAAGTCCGCGACGATCCGCGCGACCAGCCCCTCGAACTCGCTGTTCCAGCCGTACTCGGCGGCGTAGAGGGCGCCGTGGCGCTGCACGATCCAGCCCAGGTCGCCGGGTCCCGGAGGGCGGAGTACTACCTGCGTGCCGGACGTGTCCATGGCGTCCGAGGATACGGCGCGGCGCGGAGCTGGGGAACGGGGGTTTCCGGCTCCGCGCCGCACCCGTGCGTCCCGGGTACGCCGTTCGGGTGAGGCGGCGGGAACGTTACTTCTTGCCGCCGCCGAGGATCTGGCCCAGCAGGTCGCCGAGGCCGCCGCCGCCCGGGGCCGCGCCCGGGGCCGCGCCCGGGGCCGCGCCCGGTGTCGGGGCGCCCGAGGCCTGGGGAGAGCCCGCGCCCTTGCCCGCCGCGCGCTTGGCGAAGACGGCCAGCAGCACGGGGATCAGCAGCTCGATCACCCGGGCGACGGTGGGGGCGGGGATGCCGGTCTTCTTGGAGACGGCCGCGGCGACGGGCTTGCTCACCTTGGCCAGCACGCCGGCCATCATGCCGCCGCTCAACAGGCCCCCGCCCAAGGTGGCCACGCCCTGGAGCGGGGGCTCGGTCACCTCGGCGAAGGCCTGGCGGACCTCGTGGCCGTCGTCGTCGTCCGCGTCGGCCTTCTGCTGGAGGTCACCGGTCATCGCGCCGACGGTGGTGGCGATCGTGTCGCGCGCGCCCGTGGCGTCGGTGCCGAGCAGACCCGCGATCTCGGTCAGCTTGTCCTCGCCCAGCTCGTTGATCACGTCGTCCTGGAAGGAAGGTTCGCTCATGACTGAAACGCTACGTCTGTCGTGTTTTGCCGGCACCTCGGGTAACGGAACGATAAAGCCTCGCATCTCTGTGCAACCGTCCGGCGGGGTCGGGGGTCGTATGGTGCGTCGGAACTTCCGGGAGGGGATCTGGGGGGATCGGGAAGTCCGACGAGGGAGGGGTAACCGTGAGGGGGTCCGGCCGCGAGGCCGGACCCCCTTTCGTTTCCCGCGGGCCCGACGGGCTGTCGGCGCCGGACGCTAGCGTTGCGCCATGGGGACGGACAGTGCGGTGAACACGGCGGTGCTCGAAGGGGTCCTGGAGCGCATCACCTACGCCAACGAGGAGAGCGGCTACACGGTCGCCCGTGTCGACACCGGGCGCGGCGGCGGCGACCTCCTCACGGTGGTCGGCGCGCTGCTCGGCGCGCAGCCCGGCGAATCGCTGCGCATGGAGGGCCGTTGGGGCTCGCACCCGCAGTACGGCAAGCAGTTCACGGTCGACAACTACTCCACGGTGCTCCCCGCCACCATCCAGGGCATCCGCCGCTACCTCGGCTCCGGCCTGATCAAGGGCATCGGGCCGAAGATCGCCGACCGGATCGTCGAGCACTTCGGCGTCGACACCCTGGACGTGATCGAGGACGAGCCGAAGCGGTTGGTCGAGGTGCCCGGGCTCGGGCCCAAGCGGACGAAGATGATCGGCGCCGCCTGGGAGGAGCAGAAGGCCATCAAGGAGGTCATGGTCTTCCTCCAGGGCGTCGGGGTCTCCACCTCCATCGCGGTGCGCATCTACAAGAAGTACGCCGACGCCTCCATCTCGGTGGTGAAGAACCAGCCCTACCGGCTCGCCGCCGACGTCTGGGGCATCGGCTTCCTCACCGCCGACAAGATCGCCCAGTCCGTCGGCATCCCGCACGACAGCCCCGAGCGGGTCAAGGCCGGACTCCAGTACGCCCTCTCCCAATCCACCGACCAGGGCCACTGCTTCCTGCCCGAGGAGCGGTTGATCGCCGACGGGGTCAAGCTCCTCCAGGTGGACACGGGCCTGGTCATCGAGTGCCTGGCCGAACTGGCCGCGGATCCCGAGGGCGTGGTGCGCGAGCGGGTGCCCGACCCGCAGGGCGGCCCGCCGCTCACCGCGGTCTACCTGGTCCCCTTCCATCGCGCCGAACTCTCCCTCGTCGGGCAGCTGCGACGGCTGCTGCACACGGAGGAGGACCGGATGCCGGGCTTCGGCGACGTCGACTGGGAGAAGGCGCTGGGCTGGCTGGCCGGGAGGACCGGCGCCACCCTCGCGCCCGAGCAGCGGGACGCGGTCAAGCTCGCCCTGACCCGCCGCGTCGCGGTGCTCACCGGCGGGCCGGGCTGCGGCAAGTCCTTCACCGTCCGCTCGATCGTGGAGCTGGCCCGGGCCAAGAAGGCCAAGGTGGTGCTCGCCGCGCCCACCGGGCGGGCCGCCAAACGGCTGGCGGAGCTGACCGGCGCCGAGGCCTCCACGGTGCACCGGCTGCTGGAGCTGAAACCGGGCGGGGACGCGGCGTACGACCGGGACCGGCCGCTGGACGCGGACCTGGTGGTGGTCGACGAGGCCTCGATGCTCGACCTGCTGCTCGCCAACAAGCTCGTCAAGGCGGTGGCGCCGGGCGCCCACCTGCTGCTGGTGGGGGACGTGGACCAGCTGCCGTCGGTGGGGGCGGGCGAGGTGCTGCGGGACCTGTTGGCCGAGGGCGGACCGGTGCCCGCCGTCCGGCTGACCCGGATCTTCCGGCAGGCCCAGCAGTCGGGCGTGGTCACCAACGCGCACCGCATCAACACCGGGCTCCCGCCCCTCACCGACGGGCTGCCGGACTTCTTCCTCTTCGCCGAGGAGGACACCGAGGCGGCCGGAGTGCTCGCCGTGGACGTGGCGGCCCGTCGCATTCCGGCCAGATTCGGCCTCGACCCGCGCCGCGACGTCCAGGTCCTCGCGCCCATGCACCGGGGCCCGGCCGGAGCCGGGAACCTCAACGGACTGCTCCAGCAGGCGATCACCCCGGCCCGGCCGAACCTGCCCGAGAAGCGCTTCGGCGGCCGGGTCTTCCGGGTGGGCGACAAGGTGACCCAGATCCGGAACAACTACGAGAAGGGGGCCAACGGCGTCTTCAACGGCACCGTCGGTGTGGTCACCGGGCTCGACCTGGAGGAACAGCGCCTGACCGTGCGCACGGAGGAGGACGAGGAGATCGGCTACGAGTTCTCCGAGCTGGACGAGCTGGCCCACGCCTACGCCGTCACCATCCACCGCTCCCAGGGGAGTGAATATCCCGCGGTCGTGATCCCGGTCACCACCGGAGCTTGGATGATGCTCCAGCGCAACCTCCTCTACACGGCGGTGACCAGGGCTAAGAAACTGGTCGTGCTGGTCGGGTCCCGCAAGGCCCTCGGTCAGGCGGTGCGTACGGTTTCCGCAGGCAGGAGGTTCACGGCTGTCGCGCCCCGGCTGTCCGGACAGATACCGGTGGGAAACATCACCTAGATGATCGATCATTTGGGGTATCCCCGCCGGTTCGGAGGGGGCAGGATGAGCAGCTTGAAGGCACTCAGTGCCGTCAAAAACACCAAACCCCGACCCCGAGTGCACTCACCTGTGCCAAATGGGGGAAGGTAGAGGCAGTCAGGGCACCTCGAAGAAGAGGCACTACGTCGGTGAGGGATGACGTGAGCGACAACTCTGTAGTACTGCGGTACGCGGACGGTGAATACACCTACCCGGTGGTCGAAAGCACCGTAGGCGACCAGGGCTTCGACATCTCGAAGCTCCGGTCCCAGACCGGGCTGGTCACCCTGGACAGTGGCTACGGGAACACCGCCGCCTATAAGTCCGCCATTACCTACCTCGACGGCGAACAGGGCATCCTGCGCTACCGCGGTTACCCGATCGAGCAGCTGGCCGAGCGCTCGACCTTCATCGAGGTCGCGTACCTGCTGATCAACGGTGAGCTGCCGACCGTCGACGAGCTCGCGTCGTTCCGCAACGAGATCACCCAGCACACGCTGCTGCACGAGGACGTGAAGCGCTTCTACGACGGCTTCCCCCGTGACGCGCACCCGATGGCGATGCTGTCCTCCGTGGTCAGCGCGCTGTCGACGTTCTACCAGGACAGCCACAACCCGTTCGACGAGAAGCAGCGCAACCTCTCGACGATCCGGCTGCTCGCCAAGCTTCCGACGATCGCGGCCTACGCGTACAAGAAGTCGGTCGGCCACCCGGTCGTCTACCCGCGCAACGACCTCGGCTACGTCGAGAACTTCCTGCGCATGACGTTCTCCGTGCCGGCCCAGGAGTACGACCTGGACCCGGTCGTGGTCTCGGCGCTCGACAAGCTGCTCATCCTGCACGCGGACCACGAGCAGAACTGCTCGACCTCCACCGTGCGCCTGGTCGGCTCCTCGCAGGCGAACATGTTCGCCTCGATCTCCGCCGGCATCAGCGCCCTGTGGGGCCCCCTGCACGGTGGCGCCAACCAGTCCGTCCTCGAGATGCTGGAAGGCATCAAGAACGACGGCGGCGACGTCGACGCCTTCATCCGCAAGGTGAAGAACAAGGAAGACGGCGTCCGCCTCATGGGCTTCGGGCACCGCGTCTACAAGAGCTTCGACCCCCGGGCGAAGATCATCAAGGCTGCGGCGCACGACGTGCTCTCGGCGCTCGGCAAGAGCGACGAGCTGCTCGACATCGCGCTGAAGCTGGAAGAGCACGCGCTGGCCGACGAGTACTTCGTCTCGCGCAACCTCTACCCGAACGTGGACTTCTACACCGGTCTGATCTACCGGGCCATGGGCTTCCCGACCGAGATGTTCACCGTGCTCTTCGCGCTCGGCCGCCTTCCCGGCTGGATCGCCCAGTGGCACGAGATGATCAAGGAGCCCGGCTCCCGCATCGGCCGTCCGCGCCAGATCTACACCGGCGAGGTCCTGCGCGACTTCGTCCCGGTCGAGGGCCGCTGATCTCCTCACCGGTCGCGCGCGTGGATCCGTAGCGGTCCCACACGTACGAAAAGCGCCCCGCCGTCGATCCCCCCACGGGTCGACGGTCGGGGCGCTTTCCTTTTCCCCGGTGCGGATTCCCCCCACGGGACCCGGACCAGGGCGTCGGTGAGGAGCGCGCGCGGCGCTCCGGCGGGGGTGTCTGCCGGGACCCGTTCGGATCGGGAAGCCCTTGCGCGTGCTCCCCGCGGGTACGTGTCCCGGCCGGCGGGTGCCTGCGGACGTCCCCCAAGACCTCCGTGAACGTCCCCCAAGACGTTCTTGGCACCGCCCCATTAGACCCGCGCCACCACCTGATGGTTACGTTCCAATCACTGTGATCTGCGTCTCCCGTGAAGGAAGTGTGTGCGTGATGGGGAGGGGGTTCTCTAGCGGAAGGAGCGCAACCGGAGGCTGTTGCTCACCACGAACACCGAGGAGAACGCCATGGCGGCGCCCGCGATCATCGGGTTGAGCAGCCCGGCCGCCGCGAGCGGCAGCGCCGCCACGTTGTAGCCGAAGGCCCAGAAGAGGTTGCCCTTGATGGTGGCCAGGGTGCGCCGGGAGAGCCGGATCGCGTCCGCCGCGACCCGCAAGTCCCCCCGGACGAGCGTCAGATCGCCGGCCTCGATGGCCGCGTCCGTACCCGTTCCCATGGCCAGCCCCAGATCCGCCTGGGCCAGCGCCGCCGCGTCGTTGACCCCGTCGCCGACCATCGCGACCGTACGGCCCTCGGCCTGCAGGCGGCGTACGACGTCCACCTTGTCCTGCGGCAACACCTCGGCGATCACCTCGTCGATGCCCACCGCGCGGGCCACCGTCTCGGCCACCGCGCGGTTGTCGCCCGTCAGCAGCACCGGGGTCAGCCCCAGCGCCCGCAGTCGGGTCACCGCCTCGGCGCTGGTCTCCTTGACC
This sequence comes from Streptomyces sp. NPDC028419, assembly GCF_055565515.1. Classification (NCBI taxonomy): domain Bacteria; kingdom Bacillati; phylum Actinomycetota; class Actinomycetes; order Kitasatosporales; family Streptomycetaceae; genus Streptomyces; species Streptomyces sp. NPDC028419. Next base: position 139,082 of record NZ_JBVHUE010000018.1, read on the forward strand.
GCGTCGGCGACGGTCAGCACCCCGCGCGCCGCCCCGTCCCAGGCCACCAACACCGCCGTGCTGCCCGCGGCTTCGGCGTCCGCCTTGGCCCGCGCGAGCTCCTCGGGCAGGGCGATCGACCAGTCGGCCAGCAGCTGTTCGCGGCCCACCAGGACGGCGTGGCCGTCCACCACGCCCTGGACGCCGAGACCGGCGAGGGCGCGGAAGTCCTCCGGCACCGGCAGCGAGCCCGCGCGCTCGGCGGTGCCGGCGGCGACGGCCCGGGCGATCGGGTGCTCGGAGGCGTGCTCCAGCGAGCCCGCCAGGCGCAGGAGTTCGGTGGCGTCGGTGCCTTCGGCGGGGTGCACCCCGGCCAGGGTCATCCGGCCGGTGGTGACCGTACCGGTCTTGTCGAGGACGATGGTGTCCACGCGTCGGGTGGACTCCAGCACCTCGGGACCCTTGATCAGGATGCCGAGCTGCGCGCCGCGGCCGGTGCCGACCAACAGGGCGGTCGGGGTGGCGAGTCCCAGGGCGCAGGGGCAGGCGATGATCAGTACGGCCACGGCGGCGGCGAAGGCGGCGGTCGGGTCGTCGGTGATCAGGAGCCAGGTGACCCAGGTGCCGAGCGCGAGCAGCAGCACGACGGGAACGAAGACGGCGGCGATCCGGTCGGCCAGCCGCTGGACCTGCGCCTTCCCGTTCTGTGCCTGCTCGACCAGCTTGGCCATGCGGGCGAGTTGGGTGTCGGCGCCGACGCGGGTGGCCTCGATGACCAGGCGCCCCGAGGTGTTGACGGTGGCGCCGGTGACGGAGTCGGCGACGGTGACCTCGACCGGTACGGACTCGCCGGTCAGCATCGAGGCGTCCACGGCGGAGCTGCCCTCGACGACCGTGCCGTCGGTGGCGATCTTCTCGCCGGGGCGCACGACGAAGCGGTCGCCGACGGCCAGCGCGGCCACCGGGATCCGGACCTCCGCGCCGCCGCGCAGCACCGCGACGTCCTTGGCGCCCAGGTGCAGCAGTGCCTTCAGGGCCGCTCCCGCCTTCCGCTTGGAGCGGGCCTCCAGATAGCGGCCGAGCAGGATGAAGGCGACGACGCCGGCCGCGACTTCGAGGTAGATGGCCGAGGCGCCGTCGGTGCGCGAGACCGTGAAGTCGAAGCCGTGCCGCATGCCGGGCATGCCCGCGTGACCGAAGAACAGGGCCCACAGCGACCAGGCGAAGGCGGCCAGGGTGCCGACCGAGACCAGCGTGTCCATGGTGGCGGCGCCGTGCTTGGCGTTGGTCCAGGCGGCCCGGTGGAAGGGCAGTGCGCCCCAGACGACGACGGGCGCGGCGAGGGTGAGCGAGAGCCACTGCCAGTTGTCGAACTGGAGGGCCGGGACCATCGACAGCAGCACGACGGGCAGGGCGAGGACGGCGGAGACCAGCAGGCGCTGGCGCAGCGCGGCGAGCTCCGGGTCGGCCGCCGCCGCGTCGCCCGCGGTGCCGGCTCCGGCTTCCGCTCCGGCTTCCGCATCGGCTTCCGCTCCGGCTTCCGGTTCGGGGGTCGGCGGCGGGGGCTGCGCGGCGGTGTAGCCGGTCTTGACGACGGTGGCGATCAGGTCGGCCACCTGGACCTCGGGCGCGTAGGAGACCCGGGCCTTCTCGGTCGCGTAGTTCACCGTCGCGCTGACGCCGTCCATCCGGTTCAGCTTCTTCTCGATGCGGGCCGCGCAGGAGGCGCAGGTCATCCCGCCGATCGTCAGCTCGACCTCGGTCACTATCGGTCCGTCGTGCACTGTGCTGGTCATTCCGGCTCCAGGGGGAGGGCCGGGTCCGTACGGAACCAGTATGAGCTGGACGGTACGGCCCGGCGGGGTACTGCGCAGGAGAAGGGGCGGGGCGGGCGCGGGGCCCGCCGCCCCGGAGGGTCAGGCCCGGCCCGCGTACGCGTATCCGGCCTCGTCGACGGCGGCGCGCACGTCGTCCTCGTCGAGCGGGCCGGCCGAGACCACGGTGACCTCGCCGGCCGCGGCGACGGCCTTGACCGAGCTGACGCCGGGCAGGGCGGTCAGTTCGGCGGTCACGGCGCCTTCGCAGTGCCCGCAGGTCATGCCGGTCACCCGGTAGACGGTGGTGGTCTGGGTGTCCGTCTCGGCGCTCATGTCGTTCTCCTCTTCGGGGGCGTGTCCGGTCGCCGGCGGGCGGTGGATCCCTCCACCCTCCCGCCGATGGCTCCAGACTATACCCCTAGGGGGTATGGAGGCGAGCGCCGGTGCCCGGCGTGGCCGATGGACACGGCTCGTTCACCGTACGTAAATGGCGCATATGTCCGCTTCGGGAAGTCTGACGCTGATCCTGATCATGTCGATCGCGGTCCTGGCGCCCCTGCTCGCCCACGGGGCCTCCCGGTGGGTGTCGGTGCCCCTGGTGATCTTCGAGATCCTGCTCGGCGTGCTGGTCGGGCCCGACGTGTTGGGCTGGGCCGCACCGGGACCGGTGATCGACGTCCTCGGTCAGCTGGGCCTGGCGATGCTGATGTTCCTGGCGGGGTACGAGATCCAGTTCGACCGGATCGGCGGCGACACCCTCAAGCGTTCGTCCGGGGCCTGGCTGATCGCCCTGGCCCTGGGGCTGACGGCCGGCACCCTGCTCGCGCACGGCGGCGGATTCGACAAGGGCGTCTACGTCGGCACCGCGCTGACCAGCACCGCGCTCGGCACGGTCCTGCCGGTGCTGCGCGACGCGGGCGACCTGCGGGGCCGGTTCGGGTCCGTGGTGATGGCCATGGGGGCGATCGGCGAGTTCGGTCCGGTCATCGCCATGGCCCTGCTGCTCAGCGGGCGGGCGCCGGGCCGCTCCGCCGCGCTCCTGGTGGCCTTCGGCGTGCTCACGGCGATCGCCGTCCTCTGGGCGCTGCGGCCGAAGGCGACCTGGCTCTCGGCGGTCATCGTCAAGACCCTGGACAGCAGCGCCCAGTTCGCGGTGCGCCTGGTGATGCTGCTGTTGGTGGCGATGCTGGGGCTGGCGCAGGCGCTCGGCCTGGACGTGCTGCTCGGGGCGTTCGCCGCCGGCCTGATCACCCGGCTGGTGCTGCACGGGGCGGCGCCCGAGAGCAGCGGGGCGGTCCTCTCCAAGGTGGAGGCGATGGGCTTCGGCTTCCTGGTGCCGCTGTTCTTCGTGCTCACCGGGGTCCAGTTCGACCTGAAGGCCCTGCTCGGGGGCGGGCGGGTGCTGCTCCTGCTGCCCGTGTTCCTGCTGCTGTTCCTGGTCGTGCGCGGGCTGCCGATCTGGTGGCTGGCGCCGCGCGACCTCGGGCTGCGGGACCGGGTGGCGCTGGTGCTGCTCGGGTCGACGGCGCTGCCGCTGGTGGTCGCGATCACCACGCTCGGGGTGCAGGACGCGATGGTGGAACCGGGCGAGGCGGCGGCGCTGGTGGGGGCCGCGATGGTCTCCGTGCTGGTCTTCCCGCTGCTGGCGCTGCGGCTGCGGTCGGGCGGGGGCGCGGGGGCGCGCGCGGCCGGACGGGAGGGGCGGGCGCGGGTCAGCGAGGGGGAGTCGTGGTGACCATCGGCTCCAGGTAGCGCAGCAGCACGTTCTTCAGCTCGGCCACGTAGGCGTCCCGCTCGGCGCCCTCGGTGGCCAGCACCAGGTCGAGGGCCGACTTGAAGATGCCCAGCACCATGTTGGAGACGTGGGTGAGCTGGTCGGGGGTGGACTCCGGGGCGAAGCTGCTCAGCACGCCCTCGACCCGGGCCAGCAGGCCGGAGTGCAGCTCCTCGTGCTCCTGGGTGATGCCGGGGACGCCCGAGCCGTGCATGAGGGCCCAGAAGGCCGGGTTCTCGCAGTTGAAGGCGATGACCGGGTCCAGGACCGCGTCGAGCAGTTCGGGCAGCGGCTTGGCCAGGTTCTCGGGCAGGAAGGCCTGGCCGTGCATCTCGTGGGCGCGCTTGAGGAGCTCGCCGCCCAGCTCGACCGCGATGGCCTCCTTGTTCGGGAAGAACTGGTAGAGCGTGCCGGGGGAGACCCCGGCCTCGCGCGCGATGGCGTTGGTGCTCGCCGCGGCGTAGCCGGTGCGGCAGAACACCCCCGCGGCGGCGGCCAGGAGCTGCGCGATCCGGCGCTCGCCGCGGGCCTGGCGGCGGCGCGGGGCGGGCTCGGCGGCGGGCTGGTCGGTGGTGCTCCTGGTCGTCCTCTTGGCGCGTGCCGTGGCCTTGGTCGCGGGCTTGGTCGCGGGCTTCGGTGCGGCGCCTCCGGGCGCGGATGTTTCCGGCATGTCGGGCACTTCGCTCCCGTTCCTTCCCGAGGGTGATTGACAAACGCGAGTTGTCGCTCGCATTCTGTGGGAACGCGAGCGACTGCTCGTGTTTGCCAGTCTAACTTCTGGCAATCACGGTGAAGGGGACACCGAGACATGTCCGAAGTCAAGAAACCATCGGGCCGAGGGCAGCGGGCGGAGGTCGGGGTCGGGGCGGATGGCGCCCCCGGACCGAAGCTCGGGGGCTGGACGCGGTTCGTCACCGCGCGGCCGAGGCTCTCGCTCCTGCTCGCCCTCGTCCTGACGGCCCTGGCCGTGCTCGCGGGCAGCGGGGTCGCCGACCGGATGGGCAGTGGGGGCTGGCAGGACCCGGACGCCCGGTCCACCTACGCCACCAAGGCGCTGGAACGCGAGTTCCCCGCCTCGCAGCCCAACCTGCTGCTGCTCGTGGACGCCGGAGCGGCCGGGGTGGACGATCCGGCCGTCGCCGCCGAGGCGGCCCGACTGACCGCGCGGCTCGCCGCGGAGCAGGGGATAGCCGGGGTCGGCTCGTACTGGCAGAGCCGCCTGCCCGCGCTGCGCTCCGAGGACGGGCACCAGGCCTTGATCGCCGCCCGCGTGGAGGGCGATGAGAAGACCACGGCCGAGGTGCTCGACCGGATCGCCCCGGGCCTGCGCGGGGCGCACGGACCGGTGCGGGTCTCCCTCGGCGGGCCCGTGGCCGTACAGCGCGAGATCACCAGCACCATCCAGGAGGACCTGCTGCGGGCCGAGCTGATCGCCCTGCCCCTCACCCTGATCCTGTTGGTGCTGGTCTTCGGCAGCGCGGTGGCCGCCGTCCTGCCGCTCGGCATCGGCATCGTCGCGATCCTCGGGACCAACGCGGTCCTGCGCGGGCTCACCGAGATCACCGACGTCTCCGTCTTCGCCCAGAACCTCACCACGGCCCTGGGGCTCGGACTCGCCATCGATTACGCCCTGTTCATCGTCCGCCGCTTCCGCGAGGAACTGGCGGCCGGTCGGGAGCCGAAGGAAGCGGTGGGAGTCACCCTGCGCACCGCGGGGCGGACGGTGCTGTTCTCGGCGCTGACCGTCGCGGTGTCGCTCTCGGCGATGATGTTCTTCCCGATGTACTTCCTGCGCTCCTTCGCCTATGCCGGGGTCGCGGTGGTGCTGCTCGCGGCGGCCGCCGCGCTGATCCTGCTGCCCGCGGCGCTCGTGCTGCTGGGCGAGCGGGTCAACTCCCTGGACCTGCGGGCGCTGTGGCGGCGCGGGCGCCGGACGCCGGCCGCGCAGGGCCGGGGCTGGGCGCGCGCAGCCGCGCTGGTGATGCGGCGGGCGCCGGTCTTCGCGGTGGTCACCACCGCGGGGCTGCTGCTGCTCGGCCTCCCCTTCCTCGGGGTGAAGTTCGGCACCGTGGACGACCGACAGCTGCCGGCCACCGCCGCTTCGCACGTGGTCCAGCAGAAGATCCGGGACGACTTCCCGGGCGGTCCCGCGGCGCAGCTCGTCGTGTTCGCCGAGGGGCCGGCCGACGCCTCCGCCTACGGCGCCTACCGGAGCCGGTTGAGCGCCCTGCCCGGGGTGGTCCGGGTCGACGGGCCGGTGGGCTCGGGACCCGGCGGGAGCGCCGGGCAGTACGCCTACTTCTCGGTGGTCGGCGAGGGCGAGGCGGTGGGGCAGGAGGCCCAGGACCTGGTCGGCGAGGTCCGCGCGGTGGACGCGGGCTTCAAGACCTCCGTCACCGGGCAGGCGGCCGTCCTGGTCGACGCGCAGGACGCGATAGCCGAGCAGTTGCCGTGGGCGCTCGCCCTGGTCGTCCTGGCCACGCTGTTGCTCGTCTTCCTGCTCACCGGGAGCCTGCTGATACCGCTCCAGGCGGTGCTGCTCAATGCGCTCAGCCTGACCGCGATGTTCGGTGCGGTGGTGTGGGTCTTCCAGGACGGCAATCTTTCGGGGCTGCTCTCCTTCACCTCCACCGGGGACATCGAGACCACCCTGCCGGTGCTGATGTTCTCGATCGCCTTCGGACTCTCCATGGACTACGGGGTGTTCCTCATATCCCGGATCAAGGAGGAGTACGACCGCACCGGGGACCACGAGGGCGCGGTGCGGACCGGACTGGCCCGCACGGGCGGGCTGATCACCGCGGCGGCCGTGATCCTGGCCGTGGTGATGGTGGCCATCGGCACTTCGAGGGTGACCAACACCAAGATGCTGGGGCTCGGGATCGCGCTGGCCGTGCTGATGGACGCGATGGTGGTGCGCAGCCTGCTGGTCCCGGCGGTGATGAAGCTGACCGGGCGGGCCACGTGGTGGGCCCCGGGGCCGCTGCGCAGGCTGCACGACCGGTTCGGGCTGAGCGAGGGCGGGGACGCGGGCGCGGAGAGGGAGGGTCCGCGGGAGCCGGAGGTCGAGCCCGCCGACCGGGTGCCGGTCGGGAGGTAGGGTCCGTGCCGGGGTGGGGGCACCCCGGCACGGGTTCGGCGGTTCAGTCCTCGCGGCGGCCCCGGTTGCCGGGGCGTCGGGCGACCCAGGCGCGGATCGTGTCGGCGTACCAGAAGGGCTTGCCGACCTCGACGTGGTCGGGCGGGGGGAGCAGCCCGTGCTTGCGATAGGAGCGCACGGTATCCGGCTGGACCTGGATGTGCGCGGCGATCTCCTTGTACGACCACAGCTTCCGGTCGGTCATCTGGGGCACCTCCTTGTCCACACCGCGGGGGCGGCCGGGAGGCCGTCGGGGGAGCCTGAGCGTGGACACTGACGATCACTCAAGGTTGTGCCCGGAGAACGACGCTCAGTAAGTCCAGGGGAGGGGCTGTCGTACGCCTGTGACGGAAGACCCGCGTAATGCGGACATGTGTGACGGGACCACGACCCCTGTGACAGAAGCGGCACAGGGGTCGGATGGGGCAAACGGGTTACGCACCCCGGCAGCGCCAGCGCCAGCGCCAGCGGCGGGCGGCCGGCCGCTACCGGTACAGGGGCGGCCGTTCCACCAGCTCGACCATCGTCCGTGCCCCCGTGCGGGAAGCGGTGAGGCCCGCCTCCGAGACGGCCGCCGCCGCGTAACCGTCCCAGGTGCCGGGCCCCTCGACCCGGCCCGCCGCGGCCGCGGCCACCCACCGGCGCAGCTGGCGGTCGTAGGCATCGGCGAAGCGCACGGTGAAGTCCTGGGCGATCTCGCCGCCCCAGCGCCCCCCGGCCTGCACCACCATCGCCCGGCCGTCACCGATCCGGGCGCTGCCCGCCTCGCCCACCGCTTCGCACTGCACCTGGTAGCCGAACCCGCAGTTGACGAAGATCTCCACGTCCACGATCGCGCCGCCCGTGGTCTCCAGCAGCACCAGGCGGGGATCGCGCAGTCCCTCGGGGGCCGCGCCCGACGGCGCCGGGGACAGCACGGTGACGGCGGTGATCTCCTGTCCCAGCAGCCAGCGGGCCGCGTCCACCTCGTGCACCACCGAGTCGGTGATCAGCATGTCGCTGGTGAAGAAGGACGGCGAGGAGGCGTTGCGGTGGCGGCAGTGCAGGAACAGCGGCCGTCCGATGCCCCCGGCGTCCAGCAGCTCCTTGAGGCGCTCGTACTCGGCGTCGTAGCGGCGCATGAAACCGACCTGCACGCGCCGGCGCCCCAGCCGTTGCTCGGCCTCCATGATGCGCAGCGCGCCCGCCGGGTCCGGGGTCAGCGGCTTCTCGCACAACACCGGTAGGCCCAGGGCCAGGGCCTGGAGGACGGACTCCTCGTGAGCGGGCCCGGGCGAGGCGATCAGGACCGCGTCCACCCCGGGCGCGGCCACGGCGGCCGCCGGGTCGGTGTGGGCGCTCGCCCCCTCCAGGGCGGCCGCGACCTCCTTGACCCGGTCGCCGTCGGGGTCGGCCACGGCCACCACCCGCGCCCCGCCCACGGTCCGCCCGATCCGGCGGATGTGGTCGCCGCCCATCTTTCCGGCGCCGATGACGGCGATGCCGAGCGTGCTCATGCGCTACCTCTTCTCAGGGTCCGGGTCGGTATCGGGGGTGGTGGCGGGCGGTCAGCGGGCGCCGCAGGAGCGCAGGAAGTCGCGGGTGCGCCGGGCGATCGGCAACGGCCGCTCCGGCGGGCACGGGTACATGTCCTGCTCGACGATGGCGAAGAGGTCCACCCCGAGCCGCTGGGCCGCCGCCAGTACGGGCTCCAGCGCGGGCACCCCGGCCGGCGGCTCGCACATCACCCCGCGGGCCACGGCCGGACCGAAGGGCAGCTGCTCCGCGACGACTTCGGCGAGGATCCGGGGATCCACCTGCTTGAGGTGGAGGTAGCCGATGCGCTCGCCGAAGGTCTCGATCAGCTCGACGCTGTCGCCGCCGCAGTAGGCGTAGTGCCCGGTGTCCAGGCACAGCGAGACCGCTTCCGGATCGGTCGCGTCCAGGAAGCGGGCCACGTTCTGCGGGGTGTCGACGTGGGTGTCGGCGTGCGGGTGGACCACGATCCGCAGACCGTACCGCTCGCGCACCTCACGGCCCAGCCGCTCGGTCTGGCCGGCCAGTTCGCGCCATTGTCGCGCGGTCAGGTTCCGGTCCTCCAGGACCGCCCCCGTCTTGTCGTCCCGCCAGAAGGAGGGGATGACCACCAGGTGCTCCGCGCCCATCGCCTGCGTCAGGGCGGCGATCCGCGACACGTGCTCCCAGGTCTGCTCCCAGACGGCGGGGCCGTGATGGAGTCCGGTGAAGACCGTGCCGGCCGAGACCTTGAGCCCGCGCCTGCCGGTCTCCTCGGCGAGCCGCGCGGGATCGGTGGGCAGGTAGCCGTAGGGGCCCAACTCGATCCACTCGTAGCCGGACTCCGCGACCTCGTCGAGGAAGCGTGACCAGCCGGTCTGCCGGGGATCCTCGGGGAACCACACGCCCCAGGAGTCCGGAGCCGAACCGATGCGGATACGGGTCAACGCGGGCGGGGATGACGTCATGACGACACCTTAGGGTGCGAGGCTCAAGGGGGGACGGGCACGTGTGCTCGGTAGAGGACGCGAGACGCGAGGACAACGGGGTGGACGGGCCCGGTTGGAGAGCCCGGCCGCAGCGCCGGACGAGGAGCAGGGAGGACCGCGGGTGACCACCGCCCCCGACGACCAGCAGCACGACCAGCGCGACCGGCGGGCCCGGCGCGACCCGCACGACCGGGCGGAGCCGGACGACCGGGCGGAGCCGGACGACCGGGCGGACCCGCACGAGCGGCCGGACCCGTTCGACGTGATCACGATGGGCCGGATCGGGGTGGACCTCTACCCCCTGAGGACCGGTGTGCGGCTGGCCGAGGCCGACACCTTCGGCAAGTTCCTCGGCGGCTCGCCGACCAACGTCGCGGTCGCCGCCGCCCGGCTCGGGCGGCGCACCGCCGTGATCACCCGGACCGGGGCCGACCCCTTCGGCGACTACCTGCGCGAGGAGCTGCGCGGCTTCGGCGTGGACGACCGCTGGGTGACCGAGGTCGCCGCCTACCCGACCCCCGTGACCTTCTGCGAGATCTTCCCGCCCGACCACTTCCCCCTCTACTTCTACCGCCAGCCCAAGGCGCCCGACCTGGAGATCCACCCGGGCGAGCTCGACCTCGAAGCGGTGCGCGCGGCGCGGGTGTTCTGGATGACCGGCACCGGCCTGAGCGCCGAGCCCAGCCGGACCGCGACCCTGGCCGCGCTGGAGGCCCGGGCGAAGTCCGGGACCACCGTCTTCGACCTCGACTGGCGGCCGATGCTGTGGTCCTCCGAGCCGGGGCCCTGGTACGAGCGGGCGCTTGCCGCCGCCACGGTCGCCGTCGGGAACGCCGAGGAGTGCGCGATCGCCACCGGTGAGAGCGAGCCCTGGGCGGCGGCCCGGGCGCTGCTGGCGGCCGGGGTCGAGCTGGCGGTGGTCAAGCGGGGCCCGGAGGGGGTCCTGGCCGTCCACCGCGACGGCCGCGCGGTGCAGGCTCCGCCGGTGAAGGTGGAGGTGGTCAACGGCCTGGGCGCCGGGGACGCGTTCGGCGGCGCGCTGTGCCACGGGCTGCTCGGCGGATGGGAGCTGGAGCGGGTGGTCCGGTTCGCGAACGCGGCGGGGGCCATCGTGGCGTCCCGGCTGGCGTGCTCCACGGCGATGCCAGTGGTCGACGAGGTCGAGGAGGTGCTCGCGTCGTGGCGGTGACGGGGACGTGGGGGATGGCGCACACGCGGCTGCGCGTACTGGACCTCGAACCGGGGGAGACGTACCGGCTGGACTGCGGCGACCACGAGTGGATCGTCCTGCCGCTGGCGGGAGCGTGCGTGGTCCACAGCCACGAAGCCGGCCAGGCGCCGGGTGGGCGGTCGACGCGGGTCTTCGAACTGCGGGGGCGCGCGGACGTGTTCGCGGGGGTCAGCGACTTCGTCTACCTGCCGCGTGACGGGCACGCCGAGGTCCGTTCGGTCGACGGGGGGCGGTTCGCGCTCGCCGGGGCCCGCGCCACGCGGAGGCTGACCGCACGTCACGGACCGGCCGAGCGGGTACCCGTAGAGCTGCGCGGTGCGGGCAACTGTTCGCGACAGGTCAACAACTTCGCCGCCGCGGACGTCTTCGCCTGCGACCGGCTGATCGCCGTCGAGGTGCTCACCCCCGGCGGGAACTGGTCCTCGTACCCGCCGCACAAGCACGACGAGCACCACCCCGGCGCCGAGTCCGAGCTGGAGGAGATCTACTACTACGAGATCGCCCCGCACGCCGGCACCCCGGGCCTCGGCTACCAGCGTGTCAGCCCCTCCCCGGCCGGGAAGACCGACATCCTCACCGAAGTGCGGACCGGTGACGCCGTGCTGATCCCCGACGGCTGGCACGGGCCGTCGATCGCCGCGCCCGGGCACGACATGTACTACCTGAACGTGATGGCGGGCCCGGGGCAGACCCGGGAATGGCTCATCCGGGACCACCCCGACCACGGGTGGATCCGGGACACCTGGCCCGACCAGGCCATCGACCCCCGACTGCCCTTCCCCGCAGCGGAGCGAACGGAGGACGCCCGGTGAGCGATACCCGTCACCTCACCGTCGCGCAGGCCCTCGTGGCCTTCCTCGCCCGCCAGTTCACCGAGCGCGACGGCCGCCGCACCCGCCTGATCTCCGCGACCTGGGGGATCTTCGGCCACGGCAACGTCGCCGGGATCGGGCAGGCGCTGCTGGAGAGCGGGCCGGAGGCGATGCCCTTCCTCCAGGGCCGCAACGAACAGGCGATGGTGCACGCCGCCGTCGGCTACGCGCGGCGCGCCGGCCGGCTCTCCGCGCACGCCGTCACCACCTCCATCGGCCCCGGCGCGACCAACCTCGTCACCGGCGCGGCCCTCGCCACCATCAACCGGATCCCGGTGCTCCTGCTCCCCGGGGACGCCTTCGCCACCCGGCCCGCCGATCCGGTGCTCCAGCAGCTCGAAGTCCCCTGGGCCGGGGACGTGTCCGTCAACGACGCCCTGCGCCCCGTCTCCCGCTACTTCGACCGGATCACCCGGCCCGAGGCGCTGATCCCGGCCGCGCTCCAGGCGATGCGCGTGCTCACCGACCCCGTCGCGACCGGCGCCGTCACCCTCGCGCTGCCGCAGGACGTCCAGGCGCAGGCGTGGGACTGGCCCGAGGAGTTCTTCGCCGAGCGCGTGTGGTCCGTACGCCGCCCCCGGCCCGACCGCGCCGAGCTGGCGCGGGCCGCCGAGGCGGTACGGGCCGCCGCGCGCCCCCTGCTCATCGCGGGCGGCGGCATCCGCCACAGCGGGGCCGAAGCCGCCCTCGCGGCCTTCGCGGAGGCCACCGGCATCCCGGTCGCGGCCACCCAGGCGGGCAAGGGCGCCCTGCCCCACGGCCACCCCGCCGAGGTCAGCGGGGTCGGCCACACCGGCACCGACACCGCCGCCGAGCTGGCCCGGGAGGCCGATCTGGTCATCGCGGCCGGGACCCGGCTCACCGACTTCACCACCGCCTCCGCGACCCTCTTCCAGCATCCCGACGTCCGCTTCGTCGGGCTCAACCTCGACCCGTACGACGCCCACAAACTCGCCGCCCTCCCCTTGGTCGGCGACGCCCGCGAGAGCCTGGACGAGCTGCGCGGGGCGCTGGCGGGCCACCGGGTCGCGCCGGAGTACGCCGCGCACTACACCCGCGCGAAGGAGCGCTGGGAGGCGCGCGTGGACCGCGCGTACGCCACCCCGGACGAGACGGCCGTGCCGACCCAGGCGCAGGTGCTCGGCATCCTCGACTCCCTGGTCACCGCGGACGACGTGATCGTGAACGCGGCCGGGTCCCTCCCCGGCGACCTGCACAAACTGTGGCGGGCGCGCTCGCCGCACCAGTACCACGTGGAGTACGGGTACTCCTGCATGGGCTACGAGATCCCGGCGGCGCTCGGCGTCGCCCTCGCCGCGCCCGGGGACCGGGTCTGGGCCCTGGTCGGCGACGGGACGTACCTGATGAACCCGACCGAGATCGTCACCGCCGTGCAGGAGCGCGTCCCGCTGCGCCTGGTCATCCTCGACAACCACGGCTACGCCTCCATCGGCGGGCTCTCGGGGGCCGTCGGCGCCGAGGGGTTCGGGACCGCCTACCGCTTCCGGGAGCCCGACGGTTCGTACGGCGGCGCGCCGCTCCCGCTGGACCTCGCGGCCAACGCGGCCTCCCTCGGGATGGCCGTCTTCCGCGCCCGCACCGTCGGTGACCTGCGGGAAGCCCTCACCGCGGCCCGCGCCGCGGACCGTCCCACATGTGTCTACGTGGAGACCCGAACGCCCGACACTGTGTCGGGCCCACCCCCTGCGGCGGCGTGGTGGGATGTTCCTGTGGCCGAGACCGCGACCCGTGCGTCGGCGGTCGGAGCCCGTGAAGAGTACGACCGGCAAGCCGCGCAGCGACGTCGCCATCTGTGAAGGAGCAAGGCATGAAGACCGTCAACCACTGGATCGGTGGCACGACCGTCGAGGGCGCGTCGGGCAACTACGGCCCGGTCACCGACCCGGCCACCGGCGAGGTCACCACCCAGGTCGCGCTCGCCTCGACCGAAGAGGTCGACGCGGCGGTACGGGTCGCCAAGGAGGCGTTCCTCTCCTGGGGCCAGTCCTCGCTGGCCGCCCGCACCAAGGTGCTGTTCGCCTACCGCGCGCTCCTCGACGCCAACCGTGACGCGATCGCCGAGCTGATCACCGCCGAGCACGGCAAGGTGCACTCGGACGCGCTGGGCGAGGTCGCCCGCGGCCTGGAGATCGTCGAGCTGGCCTGCGGCATCACCACCCAGCTCAAGGGCGAGCTGTCGACCTCCGTCTCCAACCGGGTGGACGTCTCCTCGATCCGCCAGCCGATCGGCGTCGTCGCGGGCATCACCCCCTTCAACTTCCCGGCGATGGTGCCGATGTGGATGTTCCCGCTGGCCGTGGCCTGCGGAAACACCTTCATCCTCAAGCCGAGCGAGAAGGACCCCTCGGCCGCCAACAAGCTGGCCGAGCTGGCCACCGAGGCCGGGCTGCCGGCGGGCGTGCTGAACGTGGTCCACGGTGACAAGGTCGCCGTCGACGCGCTGCTGGCGCACCCCGACGTCGCCGCCGTCTCCTTCGTCGGATCCACGCCGATCGCCCGCCACATCCACACCACCGCCTCCGCCAACGGCAAGCGCGTGCAGGCCCTGGGCGGCGCCAAGAACCACATGCTCGTCCTCCCGGACGCCGACCTCGACGCGGCCGCCGACGCGGCGGTCTCGGCGGCGTACGGCTCGGCGGGCGAGCGCTGCATGGCGATCTCCGCGGTCGTCGCGGTCGGTGCCATCGCCGACGAGCTGGTCGAGAAGATCCGCGAGCGCGCCGAGAAGATCAAGATCGGCCCCGGCAACGACCCCACCTCCGAGATGGGCCCGCTGATCACCGCGGCCCACCGCGACAAGGTCGCCTCCTACGTCACCGGCGCGGCCGCCCAGGGCGCGGACGTCGTCCTCGACGGCACCGGTTACACGGTCGAGGGCAACGAGAACGGCCACTGGATCGGCCTCTCGCTCCTCGACCACGTCTCCACCGACTCCGACGCCTACCGCGACGAGATCTTCGGCCCGGTCCTGTGCGTCCTGCGCACGGAGACCTACGAGGAGGGCGTCGCCCTCATCAACGCCTCGCCGTTCGGCAACGGCACCGCGATCTTCACCCGCGACGGCGGCGCCGCCCGCCGCTTCCAGCTGGAGGTCCAGGCGGGCATGGTCGGCGTGAACGTGCCGATCCCGGTCCCGGTCGGCTACCACTCCTTCGGTGGCTGGAAGGACTCGCTCTTCGGCGACCACCACATCTACGGCAACGACGGCATCCACTTCTACACCCGCGGCAAGGTCGTCACCACCCGCTGGCCGGACCCCTCCGAAGCCCCCTCCGGCGTCGACCTGGGCTTCCCCCGCAACCACTGACCCACCCCGCCCGGCCCCGGCCGAGCCACAGCCCAACCCCCGGCCAACCCTCACCGGCCGGGGGTTCCTGCTGCCCCCGGCCGTCCGGCACCTGGCTTTATGCGACTACGCGAATATGGGCGAGGCCGCATGGACGGCGGGCGCCATCCCCTCATACGGTCATGGTCACCAGTCCAACCGGGCTGCCCTACAAGGGGGTTTCACCATGGCGCGTGAGGAACTGACCCGACTCACCGGCAACGGGAATGGGAACGGGGGCCCGTGCGGAGGGGATGACTGCCCCAACATGTACGTCTCCCGGACCGGCTCGATCATCGTCCAGGGCGAAGTGTCCACCGCCTTCCGTCCCCCGGCGGGGGAAGGGCTCGTCGAGATCCCCGAGGCAGTGCTGCGGGAGGCGTTCCGTGCTCTTGGATGGTGACGCCTGGCGGTCCAGGTTCCAGCGCTTCACGGTCGAAGCGTGGCGGCTGGAGACGCTGCCCCAGTACCTCATGCCGCAGGAGGAAGAGGAGTTCCGGGCGTTCAAGGCCGGGGTGCGCATCGACCCACAGGCGGTCTCGAACGCGTACACCGACCGGCTTCGGAGCCAGGCTGCGGAGGGCCGCCCTCAGGGGCGGGTGCATGTCCTCACCCGGCCGCTGTCCGACTATCTGCGGTTCGAATTCTCCCAGTACTACGCACCGCACGTGTTGGCCGGTGAGCAGATCCGCGTCCTCGACGTGACCGACCGGACGAACCCGCTTGAGGGAGTCCAGGATTTCTGGATGTTCGACCGCTCTGAGGTGGTGTTGATGAACTACCAGCCGGACGGGCGACAGATCAACCGGGAAGTCTACGAAGGCGACCCGGCTCCGTTCGTCGAATACCAACGCATCGCCATCACCGAGTCGGTGCCCTTCGAGAAGTACGTGAAGGGCATTGACGCTTGACCCTCGGCAGCTAGGAGAGTCCAGGGCCGACCTAGCGGAAACACTCAAGGCGCTGCGGAGCCGGGCCGGGTGGACACAGGCCCGGCTCGCTCTGCGCTGCAACATGTCGCAGACGAAAGTCAGCAACCTCGAGAGCGGGAAGCTGTCTCCTGCTCTGATGGATGTGGAACTCATCCTCCGGGCACTCGATGCGCCTGCCTCTGTCGTAACCGAGGTATTGGCGCTTGCCCGAATGGCCAACACGGAATGGAAGGACAGTCGGTCTTCCCGTCGCAAGGGACTGGAAAATCGGCAGAACGAGCTGGCCGGCTTCGAGAAGTCATCGACAGAGTTCCGCTACTTCCTGCCGACGATGGTCACAGGACTGCTCGCCACGCCGGAATATGTGCGAGCCAGCATCGCGCATGTTCCTGGGGATCACAGCAGGACCATTGCGAAGAAGCTTGAACGCCAGGCCGTCCTGCATGACCGCTCGAAGCGGTTCACCTTCATTCTGACCGAGCAGGCGGTGAGGTGGCCCATCGTCCCTCCTGCAGCTCTGGCCGCGCAGATGGACCGGCTGGCGTCGTTGACCCGCCTGTCCAGCGTTCGTATCGGAATCATTCCCATCGGCCCCGTGGTGGCGCCGGGGCCGATGAGTATTTTCACCGTTTACGACGACCGCATCGCCACTGTCGAGACGTCCACTGGCGTGTTGGTCTTTCGGGATCCGCGGGATGTTTCCGCTTACATTGATGAGTTTGCGGCCTTCGAGCGCTGCGCCGTGTTCGGTGAACAAGCCAGAGAACGCCTGAGCGAGTGGTCGGCTGTCTTTACCCGATAGCGCCAATAATTCTTCAGTGCGGCCTTGTCGGGGACGAAGGTTGTCACGTACCGAAGGGCCGGCGTGAGGGGTGCGAAATGGCGAGGGTGAAGGAAGTGGAAGTCCCGGAGGGTGATCGGGGTGCGTGGGAGTACGTGACCTATGCGCCCGGGCACGAGTGTTCTGCCTGCCGCCGGGTCATCGGGGCCCTGGAGGCCGTTCGCCGGGGCGTCGTCGACCGGACGTCGGGTGCGCCCTTCGTCGCGTACCGGCATGCCGAGCGGTGTCCTGGTGGGCGGGGGGTGGCCGCGTGAGGGACTTGGGGGTGTGGCGGGACGGGCATGCGCGGGCCGACGGCGCTGTCGCGGCTCTGCGGGCCGCCTTCGGGGTGCTCGGGGTTCCCGAGGGGGCGTGGAGCGGGGTCTGGGGTGAGGTTGACCCCGACGGGCGTGCGTATGTGCGCATGGGGATGCTCCCGGCCGAGGTGGTGGAGCGGCTGGCCGAGGTGGTGCGGGGCTCCGCCCACCGTCCTGCCCGAGAGGAACGGCAGCGATGACGACGATGCTCGACATCCCGGCCGTCCCGAGGCATGGGCGGGACCTCGTCAGTCCCGAGCTGTTCGAGAAGGTGGCCGAGTTCTGCGCGGAGGAGTACGGACACGAGCTGTCCACCGCGCGCCGGATCGTGGACCAGGCCCTTGCCTTCCTCAAGGTCATGGGCGACACACGCGCGTTCGACATGACCCCGTCCGACGCCGTCGACCCCGGCTGGCACTCGTTTGTGCTGCACACGCAGGCGTACGCCACGTGGTGCCAGGAGCAGTTCGGGTTCTTCCTCGGGCACGAGCCCAAGGCCACCGTCCGAACCCGCCCGCTGATCGGTTCGGTGGTGGACCGCGTCAGGGCCGCGGGGTTCCACGTGGACGACAGGTTGTGGGGCGCGGCGAAGGACTGCAATCCGCCCGCCTGCTGCGGAGACGGCGACGGCTGCTGATCCAGCTCGCGGAATGAGCCCCGGAGGTGGCCAATGTGTCCGGGACTCACCCCTAACAGAGGTATGGCGCATGCCAGTTGATGAGAATCAGTCCGGGCGTGGCAGGGTCACGGTCTTCCGTATGTTCGGTGCGGTCTTCGGCTACGCCACACACTCCCTTGACGAGCGGAACCTGGGCGAAGTCGCCGTGGTCGGGCCGCTGACTCCTGGCGTCGAGTGGGGGCGGTTGTGGGAGATGGCCAGGGCGATGTGCCGGGCCTCGGAGGGCGAGAGTGAACACGCCCGATGGATCATGGCGCAGGCGAACCGCGCGTTCACCTGCGGTGGAGACGTGGTGGTGAAGTTCCCCCGGGGCGACTGGAAGCTCGCGCGGGGCAAGCGAGCCGACCTCGCCGGGTACTGCCACCGTGACCACCTCTGGACGGGCGCCATGACCGTTGAGGAGGCGACCCCGGAGCAGGTGGCCGCGTACGAGCCGGTCTACACGGCGTAGACCGGCGCCAGGAGGGACACCGTGGACGGGTTCCAGGTGATGTCCGCGTGGCCGTGGTTCGGGAGGACGCGGTAGGTGACCCCGGGGTTTCCGGCGGCGCGGATCAGGGCCGCGCCCGCGGGGTGGTCGCCGCGGCCGTGTTCCGTGTTGAGCCAGAGCACCTCCGCGCGGATGCGGTCCCAGGCGATGGCGTACGTCGCGTCGTCGCCCGCCCAGATCGCGCTCAGGTCGCGCAGCAGGGCCGTCGGGATCAGGCCGCTGCCCAGGGCCGCCGTGGCCGCGTGCCAGGTGGCGAGCGGGGTGTGGGTCAGGGCGAAGCGGTCCTCGGCCGGTGTGGCGCCGAAGGCGTAGCTGCCGGCGGCGTGGCCCCGCGCGTAGATCCAGTTCGCCGGGCCCGGCAGCTCGGCGGTGCGGATCAGGGCGAAGTGGGCCAGGCCCGCGTGGGTGAAGCGGAGCGTCGGGTCCGGCGGCCACGGCACGGCGGAGGCGCCGTCCGGATCCGTCACGGCCCGGGAGACCAGCCCTGCCAGCCCGGGATCGCTCGCGTACGTGCCGGCCGCGAGCTGGGCCGCGTACGCGTCCCGCATCGCGGCGGCCCGGGCGGCGTCCGGGCCGGTCAGCGGGCCGGTCGTGTCCAGGACCAGGACGCGCCGCAGCCGGGGCGAGGGGTCGTGGGCGGCCGCGTCGAGGGCGAGGGCGGCCCCGGCCGAGTGCCCGGCGTACTGGTACGGCAGGCCCAGTACGCGGTCCAGCGCCCCCACCACCCGGGCCAGGTCCCGGCGGTGCGCGGCGAGCCCCCACCCCGCGGTGACGTCACCGGGCCGGGCCGCGTCCTCGCGCGGGGTCACCCCGACGACGAGGTGGCCCTGGCGGCGCAGGTGGTGGGCGAGGACGTGCCCGTCCGGGGTCAGGAAGTCGGCGGCGAAGTTCAGGCCGCCGCCCGGCAGCAGGTACGCGATCGAGTGCGGGGCCCGGTCGGCGTCGGCGAGCACGTCCACGGTGACCGGGACCCCGCTCCCGTCGCCCGGGCCGCCGTCGAAGAGCGGGAGGGTCAGGCGCAGGAAGCCGCGGCCGGGCAGGTGGGCGGCGGTACCGGTGCTCAGGGTGCGCTCGATCAGGGTCAGCAGGGCCGGGCCCGCGACGGCCGCGGCGCCGGTGGCGGCCCCGGGGGCCGTGGGCGTCGGGTCGTCGGGCTGCTGTCGGTCCATGAAAGTGCCTCCCCCTGGGCGGTGGCGGCCGTGCGCCGCCACCTGGGGACACCCTTCATGATCAGCGCGTTCCAGCCAAGTCCCGGACGGGCCGGGTCAGTTCCCGCTCCCGGCGGCGCCTGCGGCGCAGCACCCAGGCGGCGGTGGCGGCCCCCACCAGGACCAGCAGCGCGCCCGCCGCGGGCCACGGCACGGCGACGAACTCCGCCCCACCGCTCGGATCGAGGTCCGGATACATCGCCGCGCCCGCCGTCACCTTCACCGTGACCCAGTCCAACTGGGGCGCGTCCGGCCACGGTTCGGCCAGCTCGATGCGCTGGCCCGGCAGCAGGGTCAGCCGCAGCTCACGCCCCGGGCGGGACAGCACGTCCCGCCCGAAGAGGCCCTCGGCGCTCACCGCCACCTTCGGCTCGATCACCACGTTGCCCCGGTTGACCAGCGTGTACGTGAGGGTGGCCGACGCGTCGTGCACCCACGGCAGCAGCGGCGCGTCCCGGTGGACCCGTACGTCCTCGACGCTCAGGCCCGGGGTCAGCGGCCCCGGCACGCGGAAGTAGAGCCGGGCGCCGACCGAGCGCTTCACCCCGACCTGGACCTTGCCCTCCTTCTGGACGCCCTCCACCTCGGTGTTGAGGGCGACGATCCCGCCGACGTGGTCGCCCGGCGTCGCGTCCTCGGGGACCTTCACGGTGAAGGGGATGTCCTTGCGGCCCTTGGCGGGGACGGTGACGGTGCCCGTGTCCTTGGGCAGCGCGAGCCAGCTGCCGACGTCCTTGGGCTTCGTCTCGACGGGCAGCAGCGCGAAGGCGCCACCGGCCGGGGTGTTCACGGCGTCGGTGGCGAACACCTGGAAGGTCAGGTCCTTGGTGGAGGAGTTGAGGATCGTCACGCTGTCGCCGACCGTGGTCCCGGCCGCGCCCTGGTGGAAGAAGTACGCCCGGTCGGTCATCGCCGCGCCCGCGGGGGGCGTCGGGAAGACGCCCCAGGTGCCGTTCTCGGCGGCGTGCGCGGTCCCGGCCGGCAGGAACAGCCCCGCGAGCGGCAGGAGCAGGCCGACGAGCAGGCCGTACAAGGAGGTGCGGGTGCGGCGCATGGGCTGGTCTCCAGACAGGACGGAAACGGGGAAGGGTGGTGGGGGGGGGGGGGGGGGGGGGAGACGGGGGGGGGGGGGGGGGGGGGGGGGGGGGGTCCCCCCCCCCCCCCCCCCCCCCCCCCTCGCCTCCCTCCCTCCCTCACTCACCCGCTCGCCCTAGCCGCCAACGTCAGGGGACCGGTCCCGATGCCGCCGAAGGCCGCGCACCGCCCGTACTTCCGCGCCGTACCCGTCGCCCTGCTGCGGGCACCGGCACGCGGAGCCCTCGAAGGACCCGTCCGTACGTCCCCCGACGGCACGCCCGGCAGCCGCTCGGCCTGCGAGCAGCTCCTGCGCACGGCGGCGGGCGACGCCCCGTTCATGGAGGCCCTGCACGTCGCCAGCGCCTCGCTGGCACGGCTCGTCGAGTCGAGCACCGAGCCCGGGGGACTGGCCTCGCGCACCGACGGCCAGCTGCTCAAGGCCGCGCTGTCCGTGGTCCGTTACGAGGCCAGGACGCGCTCCCGCTGCACCCCCTTCGGGCTGTTCGCGGGCGTCGCCCCCGTACGCATCGGCACCTCGGCGAAAGTGTCCTGGCCGGGGCCCGCTTCCAGTCGCACCCGGGTGGATCTGGACTGGCTCTCCCGACTGATCCGCCAACTGGAGCTGGACGGTGCGCTCTTGCCGCACCTCACCGTGCACGCCCACACCGGGGTGTTCCCGCGCGGCGGCCGGCTCGTCATGGCCACGCCCTCCAACCCCGGCACCGGTGCGGGCGACGCCGCCCGCAGCGAGGTGTCCGTGCGGGTCACTCCCGTGGTCACCGCGGCCCTCGAACTGGCCTCGTCCCCGGACGGCATCCGCGCGGGCGAGGTGATCACCTCGCTCGAACGACGCTTCCCCACGGCCCGGGCCGGCGCCGTCGCCGGACTCCTCGCCACACTGGTCCGGCAGGAGTTCCTCGTCACGGGCCTGCGGCCGGTGCTCGACGGCAGCGATCCGCTGACCCACCTCATCGGGGTACTCGCCGCCGCCCAGGAATCGGCCGGCGCACCGCTCCCGGTCCTGAACGGGCTACGGGAGGCGGCCGCGGCCCGGGACCGGGCCGACGCGGCCGCGCCCGGCGGGCGCCGCGCGGCGCTCGCCGACCTCGAAGCCGCACTGCGCGGGCTCGGCGGCGCGCGGGAGGACGACCGGCTCGTCCACGTGGACCTGGCCCTCGGTGCCGACGTGCGGCTGCCGCGGTCCGTGGCCGACGAGGCCGCCCGCGCGGTGGACGTCCTGTGGCGCCTGTCGCCGCCGGGCCCCGGAATGCCCGCGCTCCGCTCCTACCACCGCGACTTCATCGAGCGCTACGGCACCGACCGGGTCGTCCCGGTCCTCGAACTGCTCGACGACACGGTGGGATTGGGGGCGCCCGCGGGCTACGAGTGGCCCGCCTCCTCGCGCACCGAGGAGCCGCACACCGCCCCGGAGCGCGCCCGCGACCTGCTGCTCGGGCGACTGGCCGCGGCGGCGGTCCGCGCCGGCGCCCGTGACGCGGGCCACGAGGGGGCCGGCCACGGGACCCCCGAGGTGGTCCTGGACGACGACCTCGTGGCGCGGCTCGTGCGCGGCGCGCCGGATCCCGCACGGCTGCCGAGGTCCTGCGAGATGTTCTGCACGCTGGTCGCCGATTCCGAAGAGGCGCTCGACCGCGGGGACTTCCTGCTCGTCGCCGGGCCCGGCCCCGCGCCCGCCGAGGCCGGGGCGACCTTCGGACGGTTCGCGGGTCTCACCGGAGGCATCACCGAGGAACTTGCCGCCGCCGTGCACCGGGACGTGCCCGGCGCCGCGCACCTCACCGTCGCGTTCCAACCGCGTACCGCACGGGCGCTCAACATCGCGAACAGCCCGCGCACCGCCGCACGCCAAGTGGCCGTCGGGCTACCGCCGAACCCGAGCGCGCACGCCGTACGGCTCGACGAGATCGGTGTCGCCGGGAACGCCGACCACCTCTACCCGGTCCACCTGCCCACCGGTCTGAGGCTCCTCCCGCACACCTCGCACGCCCTCGACCTGCGCGGCCAGGCACCCAACGCCGCCCGGTTCCTGCTGGAAATCGGCCGCGACGGCACCCGCATGTGCACCCCCTGGGACTGGGGCCAGGTCAAGACCGCTCCCTTCATGCCGCGCGTCCGCTACGGCCGCACCGTCCTCTTCGCCGCGACCTGGCGCCTCGACGAACTGGCGGAGCACGCGGCCCACGGACCGGCCGCGTGGTCCGCCGCGGTGGCCCGGTGGCGCGCGCAGTGGGGCGTCCCGCGGCGGATCGTGCTGAGCCGGCTCGACCACCGGCTGCGCCTCGACCTGTCCGACGCCTGGCACCTGGAGGTGCTCCGGGACGCGCTCGCCAAGGAGGGCGACCTCCTCGCCACGGAGGTCCCCGGCGGCGGGGAACGCACCGACGGCTGGCTCCGCGACCCGGACGGCGCGTCCCGGCCGGCCGAACTGGCGCTGGCCTTCACCGCCGCCGACGAACCGGTGGCGCCGCCCGCAGGCCGGCCCGCGGGTCCGGCGCGGATCGCGGGAGCGCGGTCATCGGAGGTGGGCGGCGAATGGCTCTACGCCAAGCTCTACCTCCCCGAACGGCACGTCCCCGCCTTCCTCGTCGAACGGCTCACCCCGTTCCTGGCCGGCCTGCCCGCCGCGTGCGGGGAGGTCGTGGACCGGTGGTTCTTCATCCGCTACCGGGACCAGGAGGACCACCTCCGGCTGCGTTTCCACGGCCCCGTCGGGCCGCTGTGGGAGCGGCTGGTGCCCGCCCTGCGCGCGGCGGTCCGGGAGTGGACCGCCGCGGGCCTGATCGGGCGGTGCGTCCTCGACGCCTACGAGCCCGAGTGGGAGCGCTACGGCGGACCGCGGGCCCAGGCGGCCGCCGAACGCTTCTTCGCCGCCGACAGCCGCGCGGCCCTGGCCCTGCCGCGCGCGGCCCGCGACCAGGCGGCCGGTGGGCTCCGGTGGACCCCGCAGACCCTCGCCGCGATGTCGATGGCCTCGATCGCCCAGGCCTTCGGCCCTCCGCCCGACCCCGCGCCCCTCCACGCCCCCGACCCCGCTCGCGGCACCGGCGGCCCGTCCGTGCGGGAACGGTACGGGCCCCAGGAGCCGGGGGCCGCCTGGCTCGCCGCCGACACGGCGGGCCACGACCTCCCGCAGGGGTTCCGGGCCGACCGGGCACAGTGGCTGCGCCTCGTCGACCCGGTCGGCGGGTGGCCCGTGCTCGGGGGAGACCCGGCCGGCCGGGAGGTGCTCGCCGCGCTGACCGACCAGGCCGCCCGGCTGCGCGAGTACCGGGAGGTCCTCGACGCCCTCGCCGACAGCGGCGAGACCTGGTCGCCGCCGCCCCGCGTGCTCGCCGGCCTCCTGCACATGACCTGCAACCGCCTGCTCGGCCCCGACCGGGACGCCGAGCGGCGGGCCTACGCCGCCGCCCGCTCCTGCCTGACGGGCAACGCCGACCGAAGGAGGCACCAGCGGTGACCACGGCCACCACCCTGATCGAGTCGACCGTCGCACGGGTGGCTGACGCGCTCGCCGACCCCGAGGCGCTCGCCCGGCATCGCGGCGAGCGCGGGGACCCGGTCTCGCTCGAAGGGAACGCCGGCGCGGCGCTGTTCCTCGCGGAGCTCGCCGGGCGCGATCCGGCCCGGCTGCCGGCCGCCCACGCCCAGCTCTCGGTGGCCGCGCGGGCCCTGAACGGCACGGCCTCCGCGGGGCTCTACCACGGCCCCGCCGCGGTACTGGCGGCCGCGCAGGCGTGTGCGCGGCGCGGCGGGCACTATCCGCGGCTGCGCCACCAGCTGACCGATCACCTGGCGGCGCGGCGGCTGGCCGAGATCGCCGCCGCGCAGCCCCGCACGGGGGTGGACTGGACGACGTACGACGTGATCTGCGGCGCCGCCGGCATCGGGCGGCTGCTGCTCGGCGCGGTGGCCGAGGGCGATCCCCAGGAGCGGGCCGCGGCCGAACCGGCCCTGCGCGCCACCCTCACCCAACTCGCCGCCCTGTCCCGGCCGGTGACGGTCGACGGCCACGTGGTCCCCGGCTGGTGGGTGCCCGGCCCGCTCCAGGCCACCCGCGCGGACCAGGAGCTGTTCCCCCGCGGGGACGTCAACCTCGGTCTCGCCCACGGCATCGCGGGCCCGTTGGCGCTGCTCGTCCGCTGCGCTGAAGCGGGGGTCACGGTGGACGGGCAGCTCGACGCCGTCCGGCGGATGGGCCGCTGGCTCGCGGACCGGGCCGACCACGATGCGGCCGGACCCTACTGGGAGCCTCGGCTGGCCTTCGACGAGGAAGTCGTACGGGGCGCCGGCGGCCGTACGCCGCCCTCCGCGCACGCCGCAGCGGCCTCGGGCGGGGCATGGTGCTACGGAGCGGTGGGCATCGCGAACGCGCTCGCCGGGGCCGCCCGGCTCACCGGAGAGAGCGGCTGGCACCGGCTCGCCCTCGACGCCGCCCGCGCGCTGCTGCGCCGTCCCGACACCGCGACCCACCTCAAGGGCCCCACGCTGTGCCACGGCCGGGCCGGGTTCCTCCAGGGCCTGTGGCGGCTGGGCCGGCTCACCGGGGACCGGGAACTGCTCGATCGGACCGCACCGCTGGCCGAGGAGCTGGCCGCCCTGGCGGAACCGGACGCACCCTTCGGATTCCGTCACCTGTCACCCGTACGGTCCGACCGGGGCTGGGACCGTACGCAGCAGCTGCACGCCGTGGACAACGCCGGGCTCCTGGAAGGGGCGGCCGGCGTCGCGGCGACGCTCCTGTCGATGCTGCCCGGGGGCACCGGCGAAGCCGGGCACGGCCCGCACTGGGATCGGGTGCTGCTCCTGTCCTGACGCGCACGACCGACCGCGCCCACCCCACCTCACGCCGCCCCGCCACGCCCCGCCCGTACGAGGAGACCCACCATGAGTTCTGGCACCGCCACGGCACGCGACCTCGTCCCCCTGCCCCGCGGGCAGGTCCTGATGGTGGGCACGGGCGCCTTCGACGTGGTGAAGATGCCGACCTGGGTGATGTGGCTGAGGGTGACCTGCGGCTGGTCGGTGCGGGTCTGCCTGACGGCGTCCGCCGATCTTCTGGTCTCCCGCCGGGCCCTGGCCGCCGCGGCCCAGGCGCCGGTCAGCGGGCCCGAGTGGGACACCGAGCAGGGCCGGGTGCCGCACCAGGAGCTGGCGGAGTGGGCCGACCTGGTCCTGGTGCTGCCGGCCACCGTCAACTTCATCGGGAAGTGCGCGGCGGGCATCGCCGACGACCTCGCGCTGACCACGGTCATGAACACCCTGGCCCCCGTGGTCATCGGCCCGTCGGTGCCGGCCACCGCACTGCGCCGCCCGGCGGTCCGACGGAACCTGCGCACCTTGGCGGAGGACGGCTTCCACGTGGTGCCCCCGGGGACGGGCACCTCCGTACACGAGGGCAGGGCGACCGACGGGTGGGGGAGCGAGCTGGGGTCCGCGCTGGAGTGCGCGGCGAAGGCGTTCGCCGAGGTCCGAGGAGCCTGACGCGCCCCCCGCGTCACGCGGTGTCGGTGTCGGTCTCCGCGGTCATGCGGGCCACGTGGAGCGCGAGGTAGGAGACCTCGTCCTCGCTCAGCTGCTGCCCCAGGCGCAGCTCGACGATCGTGGCCAGCTGCTGCGCGGTGTGGGTCGCCTCCGGGTAGTGCTGGCGGATGCCCTTGCCGATCGTGGACTCGTGCCCCTTCAGCTGCCGGTGCTGCTGGACACGTACGAAGAGGTAGCGCACGTGGGTGATGAACCGCGCCGCGCTCATGGACTCCTGGGGAACCTCCAGCCCGTACCGCTCCCGTACGACGGCGAGCATCTGCTGGATGACCCCGGTCATCGTGTAGGTGAAGGACAGGTCGCCCGAGGCGAAACCGGCGTTGACCAGGTGCAGCGTGAGCGCGGTCGCCTCCGAGGGGGCAAGCTGCGGGTCCACGCGCTCGTTGATGGCCGCCAGCAGGCGCCGCGCCTGGGCGTACTCGGCGGCGTACAGGGTCTGGGCCTCTGCCTGCAGCGGGTACTCGACGACGATGCCCCGCGCGGCCCGGTCCAGGGCGCCGGCGACGTGGTCGGCGACGGCGATCGCGAGGGTGGGGCGGGTGGACTCGCGTCCCTCGATGCCGACCTCGCTGAGGGCGATCACGACGGCCCGCAGGACCTCCTCGCCGATGAGCGTGAGCACCTCGGCCAGATGGTCCGGGTCACGGCCGTCGGCCGGCACGAAGACGCGCACGATCAGCGCCGGGTCGATGATCTGGCCCTGACGGCAGTTGAAGCCGATGCCGCGCCCGGTGAGGATGACCTCCTGGCCCTGTTCGTCGCGTGCCAGGACCACGTTGTTGTTGAGGACACGCAGCGCCTTCACCGCCTGCTCGCCTTCCTGTCCCGAGTTCGATGTCTGCCCATGATCTCGCACTGTCCGACGGCTCCGCCCCATCCGGCCCGGTCATGACCGGGCCTACCCGGTCCTGCCCGGCCCCGTGCGGGCCGGGCAGGAGCGGATCGGGCGGGAGCGGAGCGGGGGGGATCAGCGCCGAACGGTCACCACGGGGGCGCCGGCGGCGACGTCCTCGCCGGTGTGCGGCTCGACCGAGGCGAGCTCCGCGGTGTTGGTGACCGTCATCAGTGTGACGGTCGGGTGCCCGGCGGCGCGCACCGCGTCGAGGTCGACCTCGACGAGGAGGTCGCCGGCGGACACCTGCTGGCCGGACTCGACGCGGACGTCGAAGCCCTCCCCGTTCATCTGCACCGTGTCGATGCCGACGTGGACGAGCACCTCGATGCCGTCCGCGGTACGGATGCCGAAGGCGTGGCCGGTCTTCACGACCGTCACCAGCTCACCGTCGACCGGGGCGACGACCCGGCCGTCGGTCGGCTCGATGCCCACGCCCTCGCCGAGCGCGCGGGAGGCGAAGACCGGGTCCCCGACCTCGTCGAGGCCGACCACGCGGCCCGCGACCGGCGCCGCGAGTTCGACGCCCTTGTCCGCGGCGGAACCGGCGGACGTACCGGCGCTGCCCGAGGCCGCGGCGGCCACGACGGAGGCGGACCCGACGGAGGCGGACCCCGCGGAAGCCGCGCCGACGGTGACGAGCTCGCGGTCGTCCGCGGTCTCGGCCCCACCACGAGCGGCGGCCTCGGCGGCCTCGGCGACGTCGCGCTCGGCGTTGGCCAGGGCGCGCTCTTGCGGGGTGCGGAAGTCGGAGAAGTACACGAGCGCCATCGAGACGAAGAAGGAGGCCGTGATCGCGATGGAGTAGGTGGCCATCGGGGAGAAGACCGGAATGGTCAGCAGGGAGGTGAAGGCGAAGGCCTTGGTGTCCACGCCGCCCAGGACGCCCACGATCACACCGCCGACGAGGCAGCCGACGAGCATGCGCGGGTAGATCCGCTTGAAGCGCAGGTGGATGCCGTACAGCGAGGGCTCGGAGATGCCGCCGAACAGGCCCGCGGCCAGGGCGCCGGTCGCGGTCTGGCGCATCTCCTTCTCACGGTGGCGCAGCGAGAGCAGCAGCACACCGGCGGTCGCGCCGAAGCAGGCGAAGTTCCACGCGCCCATCGGGCCCTGGATGAAGTCGAAGCCGATGGTGTTGATGTTCTGCAGCATGAGCGCGTTCAGCGGCCAGTGCAGGCCCAGCGGCACCAGGAACGGGTAGAGCAGCGGAATGATGATCGCGAAGACGATCGGGGCGTTGCCGTTCAGCCAGGACAGGCCCGAACCGAGACCGTTGCCGGCCCAGATGCCCAGGGGACCGATGAGGAAGGCGGTGACCGGGATCATGATCAGCATGCTGAAGAACGGGACGAAGACCAGGTGCACGGCCTCGGGGAAGAGGCGCTGCAGGCCCTTGTAGACGAGGGCGAGGACGGCGACCATCAGCAGCGGCACGAACACCTGGCCGCCGTAGTCGTTCAGCTGCATCGGCAGCCCGAAGACGTGCGCGACGCACTCCTGGGTACCGAGCGTCGCATTGGTGGTGCAGTTGATGCCGGGGATCCCGGACTTCTCGTTCAGCATGCCGGTGAAGTTCGGGGTCATCACCGCGGCCATGACCGCGGCGCCCACCCAGGGATCGATCTTCAGCTTCTTCGCCGCGTTGTAGGCGACCATGATCGGCAGGAAGTACAGCACCGAACGCCACATCGCGTCGACGAAGACCCAGCTGGCGGACTTGTCCGCGGCCCGGAAGTCCACCAGGCCCAGGGCGTCGAGGACGGAGGCGATCGCGATGATCAGTGAGGAGCCCAGCAGCACGCCCATCAGCGGGCGGAACGAGTCGGAGAGGTACTCGAAGAAGTTGTCGACCCACGCGTAGCGGCCACGGCCCTTGGACCGGATGGCGGCCTTGACGTCCGCGTCGGACTGCGGGCGGGGAGTGCCGCCACCGCTCATCGACGGCAGGTTCATGAGCTTCGTGTAGACGTTCGCGACGGCCCCGCCGATCACGATCTGGAAGCGGTCACCGGACTGCGCCACCGTGCCCATCACCCCGTCGAGGGCGTCGAGAGCGGCCTTGTCGACCTTCGACCCGTCGTGGAGCTGGAAACGGAGCCGGGTGGCGCAGTGCGTGAGGCTCTCGACGTTCCCGGCCCCGCCGACGCCGCGAAGGATCCTCTCCGCCAGCTCACCGGGCCCTGCTGTGGGTGTGTTCATGATGCGTCCTTGCATCTCTGGGCTTTCGCCGTCCTGCCATCGGTCCGCGATCTCTCCCACCCGGGTCAGGGCAACAAAAAAGGCCCGGGTCGCGCCAAAGGCGCTACCCAGGCCTTGCCTCCCAGCGAACGGATCACCGCCGTGGCATCGCGCGGAGCGATGACGGTGACGCGCTCGGGGAGTAACAACCCTGTGATCGAGATCGATCTCACGCCACCTTAACACCGACCGCGCTGACCAGCGGTTCCTCGGGACGAATGGCGGGGGAGACCTCCATCACGGCCACCTCCTCACCCCTGACCGCACCCCTTGCCTCCGGCCCGCTACCTTGGTCGCATGGGGGACAAGAGCACAGGGGGACGGGCCGGCGTGACGCACGAGGACGGGTCCGCCGAGGATCACTGCGGCCGCGAGCGGTGCCTTCCGCAACCCTGGATGTGCGACGTCTTCCACATCGACGGCAGCCTGCGGGACATCCGGATCCTCGACGTGAGCGTCGACGTGTGGATCGCGGTCCTCGAACGGCTGCGCTCCGCGGCCGACGAGGTCGAGATCGATCACCCCTACCCCCAGCTCGACCCGACGCATCCGGCGACCGCCGACCTCTTCCGCGCGTGGGCGTGCGAGCCGGAGGGCCACGGCACGACCTTCGCCTTCCGGGCCCGCTTCGGCGACGTGTGGTTCTTCGCCCTGCCCCTCCACGAGGAGGAGATCGAGTTCTCCGTCTGGCCGGACGGCGTCGTCGACGGAGCGGGCGTGGCGGCCGTGCGGCGTTTCCTGACCGAGATCGCGACGGCCGGGCGACGCCCGGCCGTGCTGACCGCCGAATGCGTCACCTACGCCCCGGGGATGCCGACGCTGATGTCCCACGACCCGGCCACCGGCCTCGACTTCCACATCTGAACGGTGAGCGTGATGCGGAGCGTGGATCACGTGGGGTGGGACCGGGACCTCCCGGTGAACTACCTGCTGGTGCAGGAGGACGAGGCGGGCGTCGAGCAGCTCTGGGGGAGGTGCGTCGGCGTCGAAGGGCTGTTCGTCGAACCGGTGCCGCTGCCGCGCGAGGTCCTCACCCTCCGCGGATGCGGCCCCGATGGAGCGCTGAGCGAGATCCTCGCCGCGCCCGGGGCAGAGGCCGCAGGCTCGCCCCGCGGGCTGGGCGACGTATGCGTCGAGGTCTGGGACGGCGAGGACCAGGTGCAATGGTGGACCCTCGTCGATGCGGTCGTGTTGGCCCATCAGTCCGTTCGCGTGGACCCGGCCGACCGGGCCGACCCGGCCGATCCGGCGCGGTACGACGTCGTGGTGGGCGCCGGTGTCAGGGTGGACGAGACGCTGCGCGCGCGGCTGACGGCGCCCCGCTTCGAGCTCTTCGAGGCGGCGGCGGGTGCGCGGAGCCTCGGCGGGTGCGTGGATGTCGAGGGACTGGAGGGGCCGCGCGAGGACCCTGCCCCGGTCCCCCTCCAGCTGATCGGCTGCGAGGCGGTGGAACCGCTGCTCCGGGGGACGCAGCGACCGCGCCGCTGGGGAGGGAGTGGAGCCGATCTCCTCGTACTGGACCGGCACGGAGCGGTGATGGCCTCCCACGCGGTGGGCCTGGACGTCCGCGCCGTGCGCCCGTCCGTGCTCGGTGGCGGTCTCGAGGACATCACCCTCACGGACGGCGGTGAGGACAGGCCGCTGCCGGCGGTACGGCGGGTCTGGGAAGCGTGGTACCAGGGTCCGCCGACCGACCCCAACGCGTGGGCGCCGTACGACGGGCGGGGCCGGGCCGCGTGGCTGAACCTCACCACGCGGGCCTGGCGCGAGCGCGCACCCCGGCCGGACCGGACCGGCGACGAGCACCACCTCGACGGTCGGTTCGTCACCGACGTCCCGGGGCTGCACTGTGCGCTGGCCGAGGCCCTGATCGGTCCGGGCCGCTACTTCGGCCGGGAGTGGGACAGCTTCAAGGACTGCCTGTTCGGGGGATTCGGACGGGTCCCGCCCTTCACCCTGATCTGGCACGACTCCGCGATCGCGCGCCGCGCGCTGGCGGACGTGAGGGAAGGACCGGACGGCCGGCTTTCCTACTTCGAGGAGATCGTCCAGCTCCTCGGAGCGCGCGGCGTCACGGTCGTGCTCCGGTGAGCGGCGCCCGCCCCGGCACTCGGGCCGCGGGCGGGGCGCGCCCGGCGATGGAAGGTCAGTCGATGGGGTGGAGGGGGATGCCGAGGTAGGACTCGGCGCCTTCCGGGGAAGTGAGGTCGATGGTGAACACCGGGGTGATGGTGTTCTCGTAGGCGAAGAAGGGGTCGTGGGTGTCGATGACCAGCTGGAGCCGGTGTCCCTTCGCCACGACGTAGTCGGCGGGCTGGAGCGGGAAGGTCACGGTGGTCGCCTCGCCCGCCTCCTCGGAGGCGAAGGTGTAGGGGGCGTGGGTGACGATGTGGGCCCGGCCGGTGGCGGGGTTGTGGTCCAGCAGATAGGCGACGATCGTGGCGTCCGCCCGCTGCGCCTTCACGGTCACCCGCAGCTCCAGGTCACCCCGTACGCGCGCGGGGCCCTCCAGCGGCGCGGTGGCGAAGACGGCGGCCAGGCCGCGGTCGATGTCGGCGGTCCGGTAGACGTGGGGCAGGCCCAGGCGCTCGGCCAGGCCGGTCTGTACGAGCTTGGGGGCGACGACGATGTCGGTGCCCTTGCCGGTGGCCTTGAGCGAGCGGGTCCACCCCGCCGCCGGTGTGTCCTCGACCAACTGCCCGTCACCCTGACCATCGTTCTGCCCGGCGGCGTCGGCGAGGTACAGCCGCTTCTTCGGCAGGACGTAATCCGCCCAGGAGGAATGGCGGATGTCGGAGAGGGGGTTGAACATGTACTCCGACCGGACGTCGAACCGCGGCTCCGCCCCGTCGCCGGCGCTGCCGCCGAGGTGGTGGTCCATCCACCGGTAGGCCATGTCGGTGGGCTTGGCGGACAGTCCGGCCAGGCCCGGCAGCTCGGGGTTGCCGTGGTCGCCGACCTGGACGAGGAGCGTCTTGGGTCCTGTCAGGCTGTTGTGGAAGTCGATGACGGCGGGCACGGAGAAGATGGTCTCGTGCCAGCTGGTGGTCAACAGCACCGCCGTCGCGGCGTCGTTGTACGTCTTGAGGTGGATCTTGGGCGAGCGGACCCGGGCGAACTCCTTGACCTCGTCGTCGATGGTGTTGGCGCGGATCTTCTGGATGATCCCGCGGAACTCGGGCGAGCACCGGTCCTCGCCGAAGAGCTGCACGAGCGCCTCGAACGCCTTGAGGTGGCGCGTGCCGTTCTCATACAGCGAGGCGAACAGATCGGCCCAGACGCTGGTGCCCGCGACGGCCTTGATCCGCGGGTCGTTCGCGGCCGCCAGCAGGCTCGTGCCGGCGCCGTAGGAGGCTCCGAACAAGCCGATCCGTTGGGGGTCGACCTCGCTGTTCGTGAGCAGCCAGTCGACGACCTCGCCGGCGTCGGCGACGTCCTGCGGACCGGCGACGTGGATCTCGCCCGTGGACCTGGCGAGGCCGCGCTGGCTGTAGGCGAGGACGACGTACCCGCCCAACGCCCAGCGGGCGATCATGCCGAGGTAGGCCCGGTACCCGATGTTGACCAGCGGGGCGGGCAGGACGACCGCCGGACGGGTCTGTCCGGGGGCGAGGTTGCGCGGGACGCTCAGCGCCGCGTCCAGGACCGTCCCGTCCGACATCGTGAGCGCGACCTCGGAGTACCGGGCGATCTCCGCGTAGGTCTCGTACTCGTCGGCCAGCCCCCACTGGTCCAGCCGGCCGATCCGGCGCGGTGATGGATCCAGCAGCGCCTCCTGGATCGCGTCCAGCCTCACGAGGTCGTCGGCGCCGAGCGCGAACGGGGTCTCCGGGATTCCGTCGACAGACATGGCTGTGCCCACCTTCTGCAAGAGGGATGAGAGATGGTGACTAGGTGCCGGACATATGCTCACCCCGCGAACGCGGCCCATCGGGACGTTCCCCGCCGATCACTCCAACGAGTGAATAGCACCGCACAAACCCCGAGCCGGACAAAGGGCCGAAGGACGACCGAGAACGGCCGGCGGCCCGAGAAGGCGTCACGGCACTAGCGAAGGCGGGCCAGCAAGTGGGCGTCCAGGAAGCCCCGTTCGGAGCGCGGGTCGTGGAGCAGGCGGGCGAAGACGTCGAGCCCGGCCCGGTCCAGTAGCTCGGCGAAGCGGTCCGCCGGCCAGCTGTAGGCGGGCGTCACCTTGTGGTCGAAGCGGACCGGATCGGGCCCTTCGGTCGCGAAGAACGAGACCATGAGCAGGCCGCCCGGTGCCAGGACGCGCACCACCTCGGCGAGCGGCCCGGGGAGTTCCGCGGGAGGGGTGTGGATCATCGAGTAGTGGGCCAGCACACCGCCCAGCGCGCCGTCCTCGACGGGGAGGGCCTCCATCCGCGCCTCGTCGAACCGCAGCGCCGGATGGGCCCGCCGGGCGTGGTCGACCATGCCCGGGGAGAGATCGAGCCCGAAGGCGTCCAGTCCCAAGTCGTGCAGCATGGCCGTGAGATGTCCGGGCCCGCAGCCGACATCGGCCACCCGCGGGTTCCCCGTCCCGCGCACCAACTCGGCGAAGGTGGCGATCATGTTCCGCGAGAAGGGCTGCCCCTCCAACCGGCCGGCGAACATCGACGCGTACAGCTCGACGACCCCGTCGTAGGCCGTCCTGGTCTCCTCCTGGTGTTCCGTCACGGGAAGGCAGTCAACCACCTGCCTGTCACGGCCGTTCCCCGTCACGGCCGTTTCCCGTCACTCGTACCGGTACGTCAGCGAGTCCGCCTCCGCCTGCTCGATGGCGGCGATGGTCAGCCCCGGCATCCGCAACTGGGCCAGCGTCACCTCGGCCGAGGCCGGCTGGGCGTCCGCCGCCAGCCACTCCTGCGGTTTCCAGGCCGAGCTGCGCAGCAGCGACTTGGGACAGTGGGGGTAGACCTCCTCGATCCCCACCACCAGCGCACTGGCCGGCGGCTTGCCCACGGCGGTGAGCCGCGACAGCAGCTCAGGGCGGGTGGATACGCAGGCCCGGCCGTTCACCCGGAGCGTCGTGGTGCGTCCGGGGATGATGAACAGCAGCCCGGCCCGGCCGGTGGCGATGACGTTCTGCAAGGTGTCCAGCCGCTTGTTGCCGGTCGCGTCCGGTATCGCCACCGTCCGTGAGTCCAGGACGGCGACGAACCCGGCGGGGCCGCCGCGCGGAGAGACGTCACAGTTGCCCTCGGCGTCCGCGCTGGCCACCAGGACCAGCGAGGAGCAACCGATCAACCGTGCCGTCTGCGGGGTGAGTTCGGTCATCTGCTTGCGTACGGCGGCCTCGCCCGGGAGTTCGTAGGCGCGGCGCAGCGCCTCCTGATCGGGTACGGCGTCGAGCAGGAGCGAGTCGAAGGCGGTGCTGGTCAGAGGTGTCGTCATGCCTCTGAGCCTAAAGGGCCGATGCTGGCCGCCCATCCTCGATGCGGGCCGCAGCCCCGTCAGTCCCCCAGCAGCCGCCAGGCGGTGAGGGCGAGTCTGGCCCGTACCAGGCCCGTGGGCGCGGTGAGTTGGATGTCCAGGGTCTTCGCGAGCTGGTCGAGGCGGCGGGCGACGCTGCTGTGGTGCAGGTGGAGGAGGTCCGCGGCCCGGCGCAGGGAGCCGGTGGCGCAGTAGGCGTCCAGGGTCTCCATGTCCTCCGGACTGCCGGAGAGCCGGATGATGGCGGCCACGTCGGGGTTCGCGCGCGCGGCGTCCCGCGGGATCTCGGCCAGGAGCGCCAATGAGCCCAAGTCGGCGTAGCGCACGACCGGTTCGCGCGGGCCGGCGAAGCGGAGGGCGGTGCGGGCCTGCCACCAGGAGCGTTCGGTGCTCTGGGCGGAGCCGATGCCCGCGCGCGCGTCGGCCGGGAACCGGGCCGGGTCGACCGCGGTGGCCAGGATGACGCCCACGCCGGCGAGGGGCGCCGCCTTCACGGGGCCGGCCGTGGCCACCGAGGTCCCGAGCCGGTCGAGCGGGACGCGGGATCTCACGGCGACGACGCGGACGGGCGGCCCGGCGGCGAAGCCGAGGAGGCGCAGCGCCCGCGCCCTGGCCGCCTCGTCGACGTCGGCGCTGATCGCGAGTTCGACGAGGGCGGGGTCGGCCATGGTGGTGCGGGCGGGTCCGTACTGCTCGGCTACGGCGGCGGCCGCGATCGCGAGCCGGTCCAGGAGCACCTCGTCGAGGGGGTTCGGCGGGCCGGGGCGTTCCAGCCACACCGTGCCGATCTCCTCCTCGTCGAGGGTGATCGCCACGGTGGTGGACGGGGGCGCGGGCGACGCGGCGGGCGCCTGCCCGCCGTCGGGGGAGGCGCGGGTCACCCGCCCGGTGCCGTGCAGCCGTATCCCGGCGACGCACTCGGCCAGACCCGCCGAGGCCCGGGCCAGCGCCGGGAGGTCCACGCGTCGGCGCATCAACGTGTCGTAGAACGCGACGATGCGCATCGCGCCGTCGACGTACGGATCCAGTCCTGACAGCCGAACGGCCAATGCCTCCATGGCACAAGGATAGGAGGACGGGGGCGCGCCGAACGGCGCGCGATCGGGCCGGGATGCGCGACGGATGGCGGGTGACCCCGCCGTGTCCCGTCGTGAGGATGGTCGTCATGGATCCCGAACTCGAAGCCTTCCTCCCCTTCCTTCCCGAACTCGACCTCGACGACCCGGTCACCTCGCGCCGGCAGTTCGCCGAGCGCGCCGCCGCGGCGCCGGCACCCGACACCTCCCAAATGGAGGTCGAGGACCGCACGGTGACCGCCGACCCGGACGTCCCGGTGCGGATCTATCGACCGCACCAGGCCCACCAGTCGCTCCAACCGCTCCAACCGCTCCAACCAAACCAACCGGACCAACCGGACCAACCGCGGGGGCAGGGCGCCATCGTCTGGCTGCACGGCGGCGGCGGAGTCTTCGGCGACCTGGACACCGAGCACCCCTGGGCCGCCAGGATCGCGGGCCTGTCCGGCGCCGTGGTGATCTCGGTCGGATACCGCCTGGCACCCGAGAACCCCTTCCCGGCCGCCCTGGACGACGCGTACGCCGTATTGACCTGGGCCTGCGAGAACGCGTCCGAGCTGGGCATCGACCCGGCGCGGATCGCGGTCGGAGGACACAGCGCCGGCGGGAACCTCGCGGCCGGACTGGCGCTGCGGGCCCGCGACGAACAGGGGCCGGCGGTCCACTTCCAACTGCTCAACCAGCCGGGCCTCGACGACCGGCAGGAGACGTGGTCGGCGCGGAACTTCACCGACACGCCCTGGTTCGACCGCGCCAAGCTCACCACGGCGTGGCGGCACTACCTGGGCTCCCGGCCCGCAACCGCGTACGCCGCCCCCGCACGGGCCACCGACCTGTCCGGGCTCCCGCCCGCCTACCTCGCCACCGCCGAGTTCTGCCCGAACCGCGACGAGGGCATCGCGTACGCACTGCGACTGATGCAGGCGGGCGTGTCGGTCGAACTCCACCAGTGGCCCGGTGCCTTCCACGGATCGCAGGCGCTGCTGTCCGCCGACGTCTCGCAGCGGCAGAACGCCGAACTGGGCGCGGCCCTGCGCCGCGCGCTGGCGCGGCCGACCACCGCCCCGGAGGCGGGCGCCGCGCACGCCCTCGATTCCTCCGAGCTGCAGGCCGCCCTCGACGCCGTCCAGCGCGCCGGCGTGCCGGGGGTGTACGCCGAAGTGCGCGACGCCAGCGGCACCTGGCGCGGGGCCTGCGGGGTCGCCGACCTCACGACCGGTCGCCCCGTCACTCCTGACATGCGCCAGCGCGTCGCCAGCGTCACCAAGACCTTCACCGCCGCCGCGGTCATGCGGCAGGTCGAACGGGGCAGGATCCGACTCGACGCGTCGATCGGCGACTACCTGCCGCGGCTGGTGCCCGGCGAGCGCGGTATGAAGATCACGGTGCGGATGCTGCTCAACCACACCAGCGGGATCCCCGACTACATCCGTACGGCGTTCCCCTCCCTCGCGCGGATGTCGCCCCAGAGCCTGGACGACAACAGGTTCCGGCGGTTCCGTCCGGTCGAGCTGATCGAGATGGGCCTCGCCGCGCCTCCCGCGGGCGAACCCGGAGCCACGCCGGGGGTGTACTCCAACACCAACTACCAGATCCTCGGCCAACTCCTGGAGCGGGTGACCGGTGCCCCGGCCGAGGAGCACATCACCCGTCACGTCATCGAGCGCGCCGGACTCCGCCACACCGGCTTCCCGAACGGGACGCGCGTCGAGGGGCCGCACGCGCGGATGTACGAGTGCCTGTGGGGCCTGATCGACCCGCCGCGCGACTACAGCGAATACGACATGTCCTGGACCGGCACGGGCGCCGCCCTGATATCGACGATGGAGGACCTCAACCGCTTCTACGGCATGCTGCTCGACGGCAAGATCGTCGAGCGGTCGTCACTGGCGCAGATGCAGCGCACGGTCCCGGTGGTGGCCCTCGACGGATCGACGATCGAGTACGGTCTCGGCCTGCACAAGGTCGACATCCAGGGGTGCGGCACCTTCTGGGGCCACGACGGCTCGGTCTGGGGGGCCGGAACGATGTCCCTGACCAGGGACGACGGCAGGCGCCAGATGTCCGTCGCGGTCAACCTCCAGCGCTGGAAGCGGCCGGACGCCCCGGGGGAGCCGGAGCACCACCACCCCATCGACGAAGCGCTGAAGGAGCTGTACGGGCAGGCCCTGTGCGGTGACGCGAGCGCGCGGTTCGAGCCCACCTCCGCGGCTCACGGGCTCGTGCCGTAGCCGGACGGCCGGTTCCGGAGCCCGTGGGCCCGGATGTGGGGTTGATCGTGACAAAGGAGCGGGTCGTTCCTCTGGGCGGCCGGGAGGGCGCCCCCTACGCTGCCGTCGAGCGTTGCTCAAGGAGTCGGACGGGTGAAGCGGAGGGGTGGAGATCATGCGTGTTTCGCGAGGAGCGGTGGTAGCCGCGGTGGTGGTCCTGTCGACGATGGGGCTGGCCGGATCGGCGGAGGCCGCCCCCGTGCGGGCCTCCCCGGCACAGGGCGCCGCGTCGGCGGACAACTGCGACTGGCTGTCGGACAACGACGTGGTGGGTGACTCCGGGCACGCGACGTCCGGCGACCGCCAGGTCACGATCTACACCGCCAAGGCCACCGACGCGTACGCCAAGGCCGCGATCGAGGGCTACGTGGCGCGGTACGACAAGGTATGGATCGACCGGAGCATCAACCTGTTCACCATGGGCTCCAGCCCCGGGCACCCCTCCACCTCGACGGTTCAGTCCAACGGCGGTTGGAAGCAGTGCGGACCGTTCGAGGCCACCTGGTGGAACGCCTCGTGGAACTACCTCGAGACCCCCACCGTCCGGTTGCAGCAGTCCGGCAAGTCGTACGCCGTACGCGCCTGCATGATGCCCAAGGACTCCAACACCAGTACCTGCACGGCATGGTTCGTCGATCACACGTAGCCGTACCGGAGCCGGTGCCCGTTCAGGCACCGGCCGCCTCTTGACCGGCCTGGTGCTCCAACCGCCCGACCAGCTCGGTCAGCGCCTCGGCCATCTCCTGCGCCCATCGGAAGCGGGCGTCGGGCGACTTGGCGAGGGCGCGCAGCACCAGCGCGTCCACCTCCGCGGGGATGCCGGGGGCGTGGGCCGAGGGCGGCTCCGGCTGATCCCGCTGGTGTGCCCGTGCGATGCCGATGGGGGACGGTCCCGTGAACGGGGGCCGTCCGGCCAGCATTTCGTACAGGACGCAGCCGGTGGAGTACAGGTCGGCGCGGCCGTCCACGGGGTCGCCCCGCATCGCCTCCGGTGCGAGGTACTGAGCCGTACCGATCACGGTGGCACCCTGCGTCAGGGACTTGGCCTCGCCGAGGAGTTGGGCGATGCCGAAGTCCATCACCTTGATCTGACCGGTGAGCGTGACCATGATGTTGGCGGGCTTGATGTCCCGGTGGACGATCCCGCACGCGTGCGCGTAGTCCAGGGCGTGGAGGACCCCGGCACCGGCGAGCAGAACGTCCCGGAGCGGGAAGCGGACTCCGGAGTCGAGCCAGTGCCGGAGGGTCTTCCCGGCGACCTTCTCCATGACGATGTAGGGGACGAGGACCCCGTCGATGTCCTCCTCGCCGGTGTCGTGCACGGCCACGATGGCGGGGTGGTTGAGCGAGGCGGTGGACCTCGCCTCCCGACGGAACCGGTCTTGGAAGCCCGCGTCGCGAGCGAGGTCCTGACGGAGCAGCTTGACCGCCACCGGCCGGTCGAGCCGGTCGTCATGAGCCTCCCGGACCTCGGCCATGCCGCCGAGCCCCAGCAGGGCCCCCATCCGGTAGCGAGAGGCGAGGACGAGCGATCCGTCCCGGCTCTGGCGCGGCGCCGGCCCGAACCCGGTCCCGAACCCGGAGCCGTGGCCCGGGGCGGATCCGGGGTAGGCGAACGGCGGGACGTGGCGGGGGTTGCGCGCCAGTACCAGGGCGCCGATCGACTCCCGCACCTGACGCCGGGGAACGGGCCGCTTCCGCGCGGTGAGTTGCGCTCGGACGTGGCTGAACGCCCCGTCCAGCGTGACGAACTCGGGGCCGTCCTCGATCCCGGACTCCCATACGGCGATGAGCTGTTCGGTGAAGGCCGTGAACGGCTCTCCGGGTGTGGCGAGGGCCGCGGCCGTGGCGGCTGCGGAACACATCAGGTACACGCCCTCGATCGCGGCTTGGCCGGCGAGCGCCTGCGCCGGGTCGGACATGGCCCCCATCGCCAGACCGCTGTAGCAGCTGTCCAGGATGACGACCCGGCGTCTGGCCCGGGTCCTGAGCACGGCCTTGCGGACGGCCGAGTACGCCAACGAGTCCTCGGGCGAGTCCACGTGGGAGTGGACCAGGCCGAGGTGGAGGTCGAGGTCGTCCTCGTCCTGGAGGCCGTGTCCGGCGTAGTACAGGACCAGGGTGTCGGTGGCCTCCTGCGCGGCCCGGCGCAGTGGTTTGAGCACCTCGCTCGGGGTCCGGGGATCGAGGATGACCGTGGAGTGCTCCGTGGGCAGACCGAGGTGTGCCGCTCCGGTGACGAGCGTGTTGAGGCCGCGCAGGTTGTTCGCCACCGCCGGCAGGGCGGGTAGGTGGGTGTAGTGCGCGGTACCCACCAGCACGGCCCGCGACAGCTTGCCCACCAGCCGGTCGGGCACCTCCGGCATCAGGCTCCGTCCTCGCCCAGCGCCTCCAGGATCCTCGCGATCTCTTCCGGATCGGCCGTGTCGAGGGTGACCCGACGCCCGCGGTGCTCGACGGTCACGACGGACGACCGGGGGCGGGTGCCGCGCCACGCCGCATAGGCGAGGGCGAGGTTGCCCAGCTGGAAGGCGCTGTCCACCACGAGTTGGACGACGTCGAAGGCAGCGCCCATCTCGCCGGGCCGTGGCGGCGCCTGGGTCAGCTTGACCAGGGCCGTGCTCCGGATCGCGTCGTCGTCGCGCAGCCACCGGGCCAGGCTCCTCAACTCCCGCTCGACGGACTCCGGTTCCCCGTTCAACTCGACGCGGTACTCCTCCACAACGACGCCCCCCTGCACTCTTCGCGTTCCGACGGCCTGCAGCATAGGTCCGCTACCCCCCGCGGGTCCGCCAACCGGCACAAGACATTCCTGACTTGCGCGCTTGCCGGACGTCGTCGGGCCCGTCCGTGGTTCCGGGCGGCGGGGTCGCTCAGCCCCTACCGCTGGCCAGGGCGCGCGTACCAGGAGCGCAGTGCTCCCGCAGCGCGGCGAGTTCGGCCTCCGGCAGCCGCAGGGAGGCGCCCCGGCGGCTGCCGTCGAGCTGAGCGCTGCCGGCGTCGAGCCATCGCGGGAGCGGCTCGACGCCGATGAAGCGGGCCAGCCGCGTCAACTCTTCGCGGGGCGCGTCGAGCAGGTCCTCGTAGGCGAGCGTGGTCCGTACGGACGCGGGCACGGCGTCCAGATGCCGCACGCCCCGCTCGACGAGCTCGGACCACAGCGCGCCGAACCGGGCCAATCGCAGATCGCTGTCCAGTACCAGCGATGGGTCGAACCGGTCGGCCAGCAGCGCCGACAGCTCGGGCGGCAACGATCGGATCTGGTCCGGGGTGAGGTCACCGGGCCGTTCGGCACCGGTGCGCGCGAGGATCTCCCGTACGAGGAGGATCAGCCGGTAGCCGGTGTGCCTGCTCATCGACAGGGCGCAGTCGGGCCCGTCCCTGAACAGGTGGACGAAACGGGCCTGGGGGAAGACCCTGCGCAGGAGCGGTACCCGGTCCGACGAATAGCCGGACCGCTCGACGACCGCGGTGCTCCCGAACCGCGCGCACAGCAGGTCGAAGAGGGCCTCGTAGTGCCCCGCCGCCGTGCGGTCCGGCCAGCGGCGCACCTGCTCCCCGAGCTCGTCGAACAGCCCGTCGGGGTCGTCGGTGAGGTGGGGGAGCACCATCAGCGAGAGGGCGGGGATGCCGGTGGTCCCTGTCGCGAACCGACCCGGGCGGCGGGTGTAGACGAATTCCGGCATGGGAACGCCGCTGCGGATCATGGACTCGAAGGTGGCGTTGGGTTCGGCGAGCAGGCGCCAGAACTCGCCGCCACCGAGAAGTCCCTCGGGGAAGCCGCGGCTCTGCACCGACGACAGCAGCTCATTGAGGCTGAGCACGTCCGGATGCGCGTTGACGATGTGGGACAACGCGGTCGACCCGCTGCGGCCCGTGCCGACGATGAACGTCAGGGTGCGCATGCGGCCACTCTCCTTCGATCCGACACGTGGTCCTCGCGAACGGGTACAGCATTAGCGGCTCGCGATGCGCTCCAGCAAGGTGGCGCTCCGCGCCAACAGCAGCCGCTCCTCGGCCGTGAGTTCGGCCTCGATGGCCTGCGCGAGCCAACCGGCCCTGCGGCCACGCTCCGCTTCGAGCGCGGCCCGGCCCGCGTCGGACAGTTCGACGAGTGATTTGCGGCCGTCCGTGGGGTGGGCCCGCCGTGTGATCAGGTCCTGCTCCATGAGCAGCCCCACCGCGCGGGCCATCGACTGCGGGCGCACCCGCTGATCGGCGGCGAGGTCGCTGGTGGTCATGGCGCCGTTGCGGTCGAGAGCGCCGAGCACCGCGGCCTGACCCAGCGGGATGTGGTCCTCGAGTTTGACGCGTCGGGTCAGCTTGCCCATCGCAGTGCGCAGTTCGGTGGCGATGGCGGCGGCGTCCGGGGTGGGCATGAGGCACCTTACCGCGCTGGTCAGCCCTGCCGCACACGCTATCTGTACAGCAATGCTGCACAGCATAACTGTGCAGCAAAACTAAACAGCATTGCTGTATTGTCCGTGCTGTCGGGCCCAGCGCCAGCGCTGTCGCAGCCGGGGCCCCGGCACATGACAACGGGGAGGAACCACCATGTCCGCGAAGGAAGTCGACGCCGCCATCGAGACCGTCACCGCCACCATCGAGACCGTCACCGCCCGCCGGATCATCGACAGTCGGGGCAACCCCACGGTCGAGGTCGACGTCGT
This sequence comes from Streptomyces sp. NPDC028419, assembly GCF_055565515.1. Lineage (NCBI taxonomy): Bacteria > Bacillati > Actinomycetota > Actinomycetes > Kitasatosporales > Streptomycetaceae > Streptomyces > Streptomyces sp. NPDC028419. Next base: position 181,390 of record NZ_JBVHUE010000018.1, read on the forward strand.
CCTGACGGACGGCTCCCTGGGGCGCGCGGCCGTCCCCTCCGGTGCGTCCACCGGCGCCCGGGAGGCGGTGGAGCTGCGCGACGGGGACGCCGCGCGCTGGCACGGCAAGGGCGTCGACCGCGCGGTGGCCCACGTCAACGGGGAGATCGCGGCCTCCGTACGGGGGCGGGACGCGGCGGACCAGACGGGCCTCGACGCCGCACTGGTCGCCCTCGACGGCACCGCCACCAAGGCCCGGCTCGGCGCCAACGCGATCCTCGGCGTCTCCCTCGCCGCGGCCAAGGCCGCCGCGGCGGCCCACCGCCAGCCCCTGTACCGCTACCTCGGCGGCGCCGACGCCCACCTGCTGCCGCTGCCGATGATGAACATCGTCAACGGCGGTGCCCACGCCGACAATCCCCTGGACTTCCAGGAGTTCATGATCGCGCCCGTGGGCGCGGACACCTTCGCCGAAGCCGTCCGCATGGGCAGCGAGGTCTTCCACACCCTGCGCCGCGACCTGCTGGCCGCCGGGCACTCCACGGGCGTCGGCGACGAGGGCGGCTTCGCCCCCGCGCTGCGCACCGCCGAGGAAGCGCTCGACTTCGTGGTGGCCGCCATCGAGCGCACCGGCTACCGCCCGGGCACGGACATCGGTCTGATCATGGATCCGGCGTCCTCGGAGTTCTTCCGCGACGGCGCGTACGACTACGCCGGCGAGGGGGTGCGCCGCACCTCGTCCGAGAACGTCGACTACCTGGTGAAGCTCATCGATTCCTACCCGATCCTCTCCATCGAGGACCCGATGGCGGAGAACGACTGGGACGGCTGGCGCGAGCTGACGGCCCGTGTCGGCGACCGCTGCCAGCTCACCGGCGACGACCTGTTCTGCACCAACGAGACGCTGCTGCGCGAGGGCATCGACACCGGAGCCGGCAACTCGGTCCTGATCAAGGTCAATCAGATCGGCACCCTGACCGAGGCCCTGGCCACCGTGGCCACCGCCCACCGGGCGGGCTGGACGGCCGTGATGTCGCACCGCTCCGGCGAGACGGAGGACACCACCATCGCGGACCTCGCGGTGGCGACCGGCTGCGGCCAGATCAAGACCGGCTCGCTCTCCCGCTCCGACCGCACGGCGAAGTACAACCAGCTCATCCGCATCGAGGAGGAACTGGGCGCCTCGGCGCGCTACGCGGGCCGCTCCGCACTGCGCCGGGCGTGAACAGCGGGCGGAGATGACGACCGGGCGGAGAGAACGACCAGGCGGGCCCCCGATCTCGATCGGGTGCCCACCTGCGTATGGCGGAACACCCCAGTCGATGCCTCCCCAGGGCGCGCCGCGCACGCCCCGGACTGCCGTGTGTCAGCTCGTGCGCTCGTAGTTGGTCAGGACGCAGCCCTCGACCTGGGCCTTCTCCAGCCGGTAGCCGGACGGCGCGGTGAAGCCGGTCTCGCAGTTCAGGTACAGGAACTGGAGCTGGTACAGCCCGCGGCGGACGTTCGCGTTGTTGGTCTCCACGGCGATGTTCGTGCCGACCAGCAGCTTGCTCGCAGTGGCCTTGAGGCGCCCGTCGTCCTTCAGGTCGGCCCGTTGCGCCGCCTTGGCCTTGGTCTGGAGGGTCTTCATGTCGGAGACGGTGTCCAGCCAGTTCAGGTTGTGCGCGCGCAGCTCCCCGCCGAGCTGGCCGCAGACCGCTCGCTGCTTGACGCCCCAAGCGCTCGCCGGGCCGTCGACGACCGGCATGTAGTCGATCGACTGCACCTGCTCGTCGGTGACCTTCATGCTCGTGCAGTCGACCGTGTGCGGGCTGACGAGCTTCTTCAGTTCGGTGATGCTGCCGGCGCTCGGCAGGCCCAGGCTGCCGGTGGACGGCTGGCCCGCCTTCGCGGCTCCCTCGGTGGAGGGGTCGCGGACCGCCCCGCGGTGGGGGCTGCCCTGGCCGTCGGGGCTGTTGACGTAGTCGGTGAGGAAGCAGCCTTCGACCAGGGCCTTCTCCTTCTTGAACCCCTCCGGGACGAAGACGTCGGGGTTGCAGCTCAGGATGCGCAGGTCGGAGTTGGGCGGGTCGACCAGGGACACGGCGGTGGCGGTCTTGAGCGCGGTCAGGGCGAAGGTCTTGCCCACGACCGTGCGGCTGGCGAGGTCGGTGTCGTCCCGGCCCTCGGCGAGCAGCTTCGCGGCGTTGTCCTTGGCGGCCTGCTGGAAGGCCTTCATGTCGGGGGTCAGGAAGAGGACGATCTCGCCCCGCGCCTTCTTGTCCGTGCAGACGCCGCGCTCCGTGATGCCCCAGTCCCCGGCGCCGATGAACCCGCTCAGCGGTACCCGGCTGTCGTTCGGGTCGGTGCTGAGGTTCTCGCAGGACGTGTACCGCTGTACGTGGGCCTGCGCTCCGGCCAGCGTGGCAGGCGCGGCGCCGGCGCCGGCGGTCGCGGGGGAAGCGGCGCCCCGCGCGCTCGCGGAGGGGCTCGCGGCGGGCGGGCCCGACTTGGGGGAGTCCTCGCAGGCGGTGGCGAGGGTGGTGAGCGCGGCGAGGGCCGCGGTCGCGGCGGATATCCGCTGGAGGCGCATGGGTGTCTTCCGTTGACTGGGCACGGCACGGGGGGATGGCGTGCCCATGCTAAGGCCTGTGTCTGAAAATTGATCTTGTGGTAGGTCGAGCGGACCGTCTATGAGCGGTTTGCCCGCTGGGAGGCGGACGGCACGTGGGCAAGGCCGTTGGAGCATGTGCAGGTCCGCGACGACGCCGTGGGCCGGGTGGCGTGGACCGTCGCCGTCGACTCCACGATCAACCGTGCCCACCAGCACGCCGCCGGCGCACGCGAACCAGCCCGTGATCATGTGTCAGACACAGCGCTAGGGCCTGTTGTGAAAGTGCTGGTCAAAGCCACTCGTTGATGACTGCGACCAGCACTGTCGCTTCGTAGCGCACGGCCAGCTTGTCGTATCTCGTGGCCACTGCGCGGTGCCGTTTCAGCCGGTTGATCCCGCACTCCACCGCGTGCCGCCTCTTGTAGTCGTCTTTGTCGAACGTCGGCGGACGGCCACCACGGGGGCCGAGCTTCTTGCGGTTGCGGACCTGGTCGGCCTTCTCCGGGATGGTGCACGCGACCTTGCGTCGCCGCGGGTAGGAGCGGTTGGCGCGGGAGCCGTAGGCTTTGTCGGCGCGGACCCTGTCAGGTGTGGTTCGTGGTCGTCCCGGGCCGGCGCGGCGGACCCGGATGCGTTCGAGGACGGCTTGAAACTGAGGGCTGTCGTGCCGGTGACTTCTGTCCCTGCTCCGCCGCGAGGTGGATCTTCGTGGTCAGGCCGCCTCGCGAGCGTCCGAGCCCGTGGTCGCTGGGTTCGGTGTCCACGCCGCCAGGGCGCTCGCGTTGGAGATCCCTTTTTTACGTGCGCCAGCGGCGTGCTGGTGGGCGCGGCAGACGGTCGAGTCCACACTCACGTCCCAGCTGATCAGACCCTCCGCGTCGGCCTGGACCTGCAGTTCCTCCAGGATCCGCTTCCATGTGCCGTTGCGCTGCCACCTGCGGAACAGATCATAGATTCGGCCCCACGGGCCGTACCGCTCGGGGACATCCCTCCACGGCGTGCTGGCCCGGGTCCGCCACCGTCTCCTGTCGATCAGCTGCCGACGGGTCCACGTCCGCGGCCTCCCCGGCTTCTTCCCCACCGGCAGCAACGGCTCCAGCCGAGCCCACTGCCGATCCGTCATATCCCCTCGTGCCACGCCATGATCATCGCAAGTCGAGATCCACTTCCGCAGCGGACATGGCGGTGAAGGTGCGGATGGTCGAGCGCCGACGTCCACGCCCTGCTGTCGGACCGAACCTTGCGAACGACATCACTCACTGATCTGCGTGTGCGCCGGTCCTGAGTCGTAGCGGTCGAGAAACGCGTTCGCTGGGAGGTCGAGGGCATGCAGTTTGGAGAACACCTCCGTACCCGCGCCCATCTCCTCGTCGCCATCGGAGATCCGGTATGCCTGCACCATGTCGAGGACTTCGAGGTCGCCCTCCCTGGCGTACTCGGCCGACTCCCGCTCGGCCAGTTCGATGGCCTCGTCGAGGGACCGCGCTCGGAACAGCACGACACGTTCCTCGAAGGGACGGTTTTCCCAGGTCAGCCATCTATAGAAGGTTCTGGCGCTGTACCACGCCTTCGGCTCATGCCTCATTGCCGGTCCGCCATCCCCTCGCGCCAAACCGTGATCATCGCAAGGGAAGATCCACTTTCGCAACAGGCCCTAGGTGTATTGATCACGAGCGTTGTTGACACTCGGTAGGTCTTGAACATGACGAAGACCTCCGGTGTGGTGGGAGCTGTCTAGGAACCCATTGC
>NZ_JBVHUE010000019.1:0-17423 GCF_055565515.1 Streptomyces sp. NPDC028419
ACGCCCGGTTACATTTCGAACCCGGAAGCTAAGCCTTTCAGCGCCGATGGTACTGCAGGGGGGACCCTGTGGGAGAGTAGGACGCCGCCGAACAACCCGCCCTTTTAGCTCAGTCGGTAGAGCGTCTCCATGGTAAGGAGAAGGTCAACGGTTCGATTCCGTTAAAGGGCTCCAACAAAGAAGGCCCCCGCCATTGGCGGGGGCCTTTTTGCGTTCCAGGAGGTTCCCGTCTCCCCCTGTCAAGCCCCGAATCTTCGGGTCGTGACCAGGGCCGGCGTTCGGGGCGCAATGGGACTCATGAACATCGAACGGATACGACACCTCGTCCACGCCGCCACGACGGACCTGTCCGCAGAGGGCGCCTCTCCGTCGGACCCCCGGCCCGCCGCGGGCTCCGCTCAGGATGCCGTCGATGGCGTCGCCCGGGGCAGCGAGCCCGGGTCCTGGGAGATGGCGACCCCGTCGTTCATGATCGTGTCGCTGCTGCCCCGGAAGTAGGAGCCGCGAGGGGGTGACGGCGTGCTCAGTCGCCCTCGTGCGGCTGGGGGACGCGGAGGGCGAGGATGGCCATGTCGTCCGAGGCCGGCTCCGCGGCGAAGCGTTCCACCGCGCGCAGCACGCGGGCCGCGACCGCGCCGGCGGTGAGGCCGGTACAGGTGGTGAGGACCTCGGTGAGGCCGTCGTCGCCCAGCATCCTGGTGCCCTCCCGGCGTTCGGTGACGCCGTCGGTGACACAGAGCAGGACGTCTCCCGGGTCCAGCGTGAGGGTCTGCTCGTAGAGGTCCAGGTCCTCGATCACGCCCAGCAGGGGCTGGGGATCCGCGGCCGGCACGACCTCGCCGTTCGGGCGCAGCCGGAGCGGGAGCGGGTGGCCCGCGCAGACGACCTTCATCAGGGCGCTGCCGTCGGGCTGCGGGTGCAGTTCGCCGTAGAGCAGGGTGAGGAAGCGGCTGCGGGCGCCCTCGTCGAGGATGGCCGCGTTGAGGCGCTCCAGGACGGCCGGGCCGCCGAGGCCCTCGCGGGCCAGCAGGCGCAGCGCGTGCCGGGCGAGGCCGGTGACCGCCGCCGCCTCCGGGCCCGTACCGCACACGTCGCCGATGGCGAAGCCGTACACCCCGGTGCGGATCGGGAAGACGTCGTAGAAGTCGCCGCCGACCTCGTTGCCCTCGCCGGCGGCGCGGTAGATGACCTCGACCTCCATGCCGGGGATGGCCGGTGAGCCGGGCGGCAGCAGGCTGCGCTGGAGGGAGCGGCTGATCGCGGTGCGCTCGGAGTACAGCCGGGCGTTGTCCAGGGCGAGGGCGGCCCGGCGGGAGAGGTCCTCGGCGAGTTCGAGGATCTCGTGGCGGAAGTGGTCCTCGCTGGGCTTGCCCAGGGTGAGCAGGCCGATGACCCGGTTGCGGGCCCGCAGGGGCAGTACGACGGTCTCGCCGCCGACCGCGACGGAGGCCTCGGGCCAGACGCACGCACCGGATTCGGGGAGGGCCTCGGGCGGGGTGACGCGGGACAGCAGGACCTTGAGGTCGTCGATGCGCTCCTCGTCCTCGTGCAGGACGAAGGACAGGAACGGGTCCGAGGACTGGTCGGCGATGGTGTAGACGGCGCACCACGTGGCCAGGGTCGGGACGGTCATCTGGGCCATCAGGGCCAGGGTCTGGTCCCGGTCGAGGGTGCCCGCGAGCAGGTCGGAGGCTTCGACGAGGAAGGAGAGCGAGCCGCGGCGCAGCCGTTCCAGCTCGCCGAGGCGGGCGGATTCGACGGCCAGGGCGATCCGGTCGGCCGCGAACTGGAGGCGCAGGGCGTCCTCGTTGGAGTAGCGGTCCGGGCCTTCGGCGGCGATGCCGAGGGAGCCGGTCAGGCGGCCCTCGACCTTGAGCGGGACGGTGACCGCGGAGCGCATGCCGGTGGATTCGAGCAGCGGGACGGCGCCGGGAACGGCGGCGAGGTCGTCGTGGACCGCGGGCATCCGGGCCGAGCCGTACCGGTTGGTGCCGGCCTCCACGGGGACGCGGGCGAAGCGCTGGCGGGTCGAGGGCAGCCCCGTGGTCGCCCGTACCTCCAGCTCGGTCTCGTCGTCGGTGGCCAGCAGGAGGAAGGCGGAGTCGGCGTCCAGGAGATCGCGGGCGCGTTCCACGGTGCGCTGGAGCAGGCCGTCGAGGTCGTCTGGGGCGGGGGAGCCGATGAAGATCTCGAAGGGGTCGGCGGGGCGGGGCTCGCTGAGGGCGGCGCCGTCGGCCGGGACCCTGGCGGGGGTCTGGAGCAGCGCGCGCTCGTCGTCGTGGACGAGCAGGCAGACGATCGAGGGCTCGCCGTGGGCGTCCCGGACGCGCAGGTGGGAGGCGTAGACGGGGATGACCCGGCCGTCGGCGCCGCGGATGCCGTAGCTGCCCTCCCAGCGGGACAGGCGCAGGGCCTCGGCGATGCCGGTGCCGGTGCCGGGGGTCTGCGGCCAGGCGGCCAGCTCGGCGAGGGGGCGGCCGATGGCCTTCTCGGCGGGGTGGCCGAAGATGTGCTCGGCGTCCTCGTTCCAGGCGGTGACCTGGTCCGTCGCGTCGATCTGGACGACGGCGACCCGTACGCGGCTGTCGGCGAGCGGGAGCAGCTGGTCGGGGACGACCGGGCCCGCGGAGCGGGTACCGACCGGACGGTCCGGCAGGTCGAGGCGGAACCACACGTGCTTGTGGGTGGCGGTGTACTCGACGCCCCAGCGGGTGGCGAGGGCCGCGCACAGCATCAGGCCGCGGCCGCTCTCGCGGTCCGGGTCGGCGTAGGGCCGCTCCCCGGGGTACTCCAGCGGCAGGGCGCGCTCCGGATAGCGGTCGGCGACCTCGACCCGGACGCCGTCCTCGGTGCGCAGGCACAGGACCTCGGCGCGGGTTCCGGCGTGCACCACGGCGTTGGTGACCAGCTCGCTGGTGAGCACCACCGCGTCGTCGACGATGTCCGAGAAGCCCCAGCCCTGGAGGGCGTCGCGGACGAAGGCGCGGGCGGCGGCGACCGAGCGCCCTAGGGGGTCGAAGCTGGCAGCGGCCCGTGCCGTGATCACAAGTCTCCTCCGACGCGGTTGGACATCGGGGCCCAGGTTACTTACCTTCGCGGGCGGCGCGGTGCGGTCGTCGGGTATTCCCCCCACAGGGTGTGGACCGTGTGCGAAGGTGCCGAAGTGTTATGGCCTGGTTCGGCGGGGGTGAAACACTGGGCAGGCTTGGAGAGCCGGGTCGCGTGGAGTCAGGACCCGGTGGTGCGGTCGACCCTTTCGGGAGGGACACGGTGGAGTCTGGCGTAGCGACGCGCAGGACAGGTGCGCGTGCGAAGGGCGGACGGTCCCGGCGGGGGAGTACGACCGAGGTCGACACGGCGGCGTTGAACCGCCTGCTCACGGCCTTGGTGTCGATGCGGGACGGGAACTTCCGCAAGCGGCTGACGGTGTCCGGCGACGGTGTGATGGCGGAGATCGCCGCCGTCTACAACGAGGTCGCCGACCGGAACCTCCACCTGACCGGTGAGCTGTCGCGGGTCCGGCGGATGGTCGGGCGCGAGGGGAAGCTGAGCGAGCGGCTGGAGACGGGGGCCTGCGAGGGCTCCTGGGCGGCCGCGATCGACGCCTCGAACCAGCTGGTGGACGACCTGGCGCGGCCGGTCTCCGAGGTGGGCCGGGTGCTCTCGGCGGTCGCCGACGGTGACCTGGACCAGCGGATGGACCTGCGGACGCAGGCGGCCGAGGGCACCGGGCACCCGCTGCGCGGCGAGTTCCTCAAGATCGGCCGGACGGTCAACAACCTGGTCGACCAGCTGTCGGCGTTCACCGACGAGGTGACCCGGGTGGCGCTGGAGGTCGGCACCGAGGGCAAGCTCGGCGGCCAGGCCCAGGTGCGCGGTATGTCCGGTTCCTGGAAGGACCTGACCGACTCCGTCAACACCATGGCGTACCGGCTCACCGCCCAGGTGCGCGACATCGCGCTCGTCACGACGGCGGTGGCGAAGGGCGACCTGTCGCGCAAGGTCACCGTGCACGTGGCCGGCGAGATGCTCCAGCTGAAGAACACCGTGAACACGATGGTGGACCAGCTGTCGTCCTTCTCCTCCGAGGTGACGCGCGTCGCCCGCGAGGTGGGGACCGAGGGCGAGCTGGGCGGCCAGGCGCAGGTGCCCGGGGTCGCGGGCGTGTGGAAGGACCTGACGGACTCGGTCAACACCATGGCGGGCAACCTGACCGCCCAGGTGCGCGGGATCGCCCAGGTCACGACCGCGGTGGCCAACGGCGACCTGTCGCAGAAGGTGACGGTGAGCGCGCGCGGCGAGGTGGCGCAGCTCGCCGAAACGATCAACCAGATGACCGAGACGCTGCGGACCTTCGCGGACGAGGTCACCCGGGTGGCGAGCGAGGTCGGCGCCAAGGGCCTGCTCGGCGGGCAGGCGCAGGTGCCCGGTGCGGCGGGGACGTGGAAGGACCTCACCGATTCGGTGAACACGGTCTTCCGCAACCTCACCACGCAGGTGCGCGACATCGCGCAGGTGACGACGGCGGTCGCGAACGGCGACCTGTCGCAGAAGGTCACGGTGAACGTGGCCGGCGAGATGCTGGAGCTGAAGAACACCGTCAACACGATGGTCGACCAGCTCCAGTCCTTCGGCTCCGAGGTGACGCGGGTGGCCCGCGAGGTCGGCGTCGAGGGCGAGCTGGGCGGGCAGGCGCAGGTGCCGGGTGCGGCGGGGACGTGGAAGGACCTCACCGATTCGGTGAACACCGCCTTCCGCAACCTCACCGGCCAGGTCCGCAACATCGCGCAGGTGACGACGGCGGTGGCCAACGGCGACCTGTCGCAGAAGGTCACCGTGGACGTCTCCGGCGAGATGCTCCAGCTGAAGAACACCGTGAACACGATGGTGGACCAGCTGTCGTCCTTCGCCGACCAGGTCACGCGGATGGCCCGGGACGTGGGCACGGAGGGCCGCCTCGGCGGTCAGGCCCGGGTGGAGGGGGTGTCCGGAACCTGGAAGGAGCTGACCGACTCGGTCAACTTCATGGCCGGGAACCTGACGTCCCAGGTGCGCCAGATCGCCCAGGTGACGACGGCGGTGGCGCGCGGTGACCTGTCGCAGAAGATCGACGTGGACGCCCGGGGCGAGATCCTGGAGCTGAAGAACACCATCAACACGATGGTCGACCAGCTCTCCGCCTTCGCGGAGCAGGTGACCCGGGTGGCCCGGGACGTGGGTACGGAGGGCCGCCTCGGCGGTCAGGCGCAGGTGCCCGGCGTGGCCGGCGTGTGGCGCGACCTGACCGACTCGGTGAACGGCATGGCCGGGAACCTGACCTCGCAGGTGCGCAACATCGCGCAGGTGGCCACGGCGGTGGCGCGCGGTGACCTGTCGCAGAAGATCGACGTGGACGCCCGGGGCGAGATCCTGGAGCTGAAGAACACCCTCAACACCATGGTCGACCAGCTCTCGAACTTCGCGGAGCAGGTCACCCGGGTGGCCCGCGAGGTCGGTACCGAGGGGATCCTGGGCGGTCAGGCCGAGGTGAAGGGGGTCTCCGGCACCTGGAAGGACCTCACCCAGTCGGTCAACTTCATGGCGAACAACCTGACCTCGCAGGTCCGCAACATCGCCGAGGTGACCACGGCGGTCGCGATGGGCGACCTGTCGAAGAAGATCACGGTCGATGCCAAGGGTGAGATCCTGGAGCTGGTGACGACCGTCAACACGATGGTCGACCAGCTGTCCTCCTTCGCCGAGCAGGTGACGCGGGTGGCGCGCGAGGTGGGCTCCGAGGGCATCCTCGGCGGCCAGGCCCGGGTGCGCGGGGTGACCGGCATCTGGAAGGACCTCACCGACAACGTCAACCTGATGGCCAACAACCTGACGTCGCAGGTGCGCAACATCTCGCAGGTCTCGGCGGCGGTCGCCAACGGCGATCTGACGAAGAAGGTCACGGTCGAGGCGCGCGGCGAGGTCGCGCAGCTCGCGGACACGGTCAACACCATGGTCAAGACGCTGTCGTCCTTCGCCGACGAGGTGACCCGGGTGGCCCGCGAGGTGGGCACCGAGGGTCGCCTCGGCGGTCAGGCGCACGTGCCCGGGGTCTCGGGGACCTGGAAGGACCTCACCGATTCGGTGAACTTCATGGCCTCCAACCTCACCGGTCAGGTGCGCCAGATCGCCATGGTCACGACCGCCATCGCCAAGGGCGACCTGACCAAGAAGATCGACATCGACGCCCGGGGCGAGATCCTGGAGCTGAAGACCACCATCAACACGATGGTCGACCAGCTGTCCTCCTTCGCGGACCAGGTGACCCGGGTGGCCCGTGAGGTGGGCACCGAGGGGATCCTGGGCGGTCAGGCCCGCGTCCGGGACGTCGACGGCACCTGGCGGGACCTGACGGAATCCGTGAACGAGATGGCGGGGAACCTCACCCGGCAGGTGCGCGCCATCGCGGCGGTGGCCACCGCGGTGACCCGCGGCGACCTGAACCTCAAGATCGACGTGGACGCGGCGGGCGAGATCCAGGTCCTCCAGGACAACATCAACACGATGATCGCCAACCTGCGCGACACCACCTTGGCCAACAAGGAACAGGACTGGCTGAAGGGCAACCTGGCGCGGATCTCGGCCCTCATGCAGGGCCGCCGCGAGCTGGACGACGTGGCCTCGCTGATCATGAGCGAGCTGACCCCGGTGGTCTCCGCGCAGCACGGCGCCTTCTTCCTCGCCCTGCCGTCCGGCGCGGCCACCGAGCTGGGCGCCGACGGCGGTCAGGACGGCCCGTACGAGCTGCGGATGCGCGGCAGTTACGCCTACGCGGGCGGCTCGATGCCGACGTCCTTCCGGCCGGGGGAGGGGTTGATCGGGACCGTCGCCGAGGAGAAGCGGACGATCCTGGTGGAGAACACCCCGCCCGGCTACCTGAAGATCTCCTCGGGGCTGGGCGAAGCGCCGCCCGCGCACGTCATCGTGCTGCCCGTGCTGTTCGAGGGGAACCTGCTCGGCGTCATCGAGCTGGCGTCCTTCCAGCCGTTCACGCAGATCCAGAAGGACTTCCTCAGCCAGATCGCCGAGATGATCGGTACGAGCGTGAACACGATCAGCGTCAACTCCAAGACGGAGATGCTGCTCAAGCAGTCGCAGGAGATGACCGAGCAACTGCGCGAGCGCTCGGACGAGTTGGAGAACCGGCAGAAGGCGCTCCAGGCCGCCAACGCGGAACTGGAGGAGAAGGCCGAGCTGTTGGCCCAGCAGAACCGGGACATCGAGGTGAAGAACACCGAGATCGAGGAGGCCCGGCAGGTCCTGGAGGAGCGCGCCGAGCAGCTCGCGGTCTCGATGCGCTACAAGTCGGAGTTCCTGGCGAACATGTCGCACGAGCTGCGCACCCCGCTCAACTCGCTGCTGATCCTGGCCAAGCTGCTCGCGGACAACGCGGACGAGAACCTCTCGCCCAAGCAGGTGGAGTTCGCCGAGACCATCCACGGGGCGGGTTCGGACCTGCTCCAGCTGATCAACGACATCCTGGACCTGTCGAAGGTCGAGGCGGGCAAGATGGACGTCTCGCCGACGCGGATCGCGCTGGTCCAGCTCGTGGACTACGTGGAGGCCACCTTCCGGCCGCTGACCGCGGAGAAGGGCCTGGACTTCTCGGTGCGGGTCTCGCCGGAGCTGCCGGCCACCTTGCACACGGACGAGCAGCGACTGTTGCAGGTGCTGCGCAACCTGCTGTCGAACGCGGTGAAGTTCACCGACGGCGGCGCGGTGGAGCTGGTGATCCGGCCCGCCGGGGCGGACGTGCCGCAGGCGATCCGGGAGCAGTTGCTGGAGGCCGGTTCGCTGCGCGAGGCGGACGGGGACCTGATCGCCTTCTCGGTGACCGACACGGGGATCGGGATCGCGGCCAGCAAGATGCTGGTGATCTTCGAGGCGTTCAAGCAGGCGGACGGCACGACGAGCCGCAAGTACGGCGGCACCGGGCTCGGGCTCTCCATCAGCCGGGAGATCGCCCGGCTGTTGGGCGGCGAGATCCACGCGGCCAGCGAGCCGGGGCGCGGCTCCACCTTCACGCTGTACCTGCCCCTGCACCCGAGCGAACTGCCGCCGCAGGGGTACGCGCAGCCCGCGCCCGGTGGCCGCGGGGACCTCTACCGCCGGGCCGCCGAGGTGGCCCCGGTGCTGCCGGTGCCGGTTTCGCCGCCCGCGGCGCCGATGGCCGCGGCGGCGGCGCCCGTGCGGCCCCCCGCGGCGCTGCCCGTGGGCGCGCCGGGGGGCGTCGCGCAGGCCGGGGGGCAGGGGCACGGCGGGGTGACGCTCTTCCGGCGCCGCCGCAAGGCGATGGGCGAGCCGGGCGCGCAGAACGGCGCGCAGGGGTACGAGGACGACTGGGGTGGCGCGGAGGACGACCTTCCGGTCGTGCCCCGGACGTACGACTTCCACGGCGAGAAGGTGCTCATCGTCGACGACGACGTCCGCAACGTCTTCGCCCTGACCAGCGTGCTGGAGCAGCACGGACTGGCGGTGCTGTACGCGGAGAACGGGCGCGAGGGCATCGAAGTGCTGGAGCAGCACGACGACGTGACGGTCGTTCTGATGGACATCATGATGCCGGAGATGGACGGCTACGCGACGACGTCGGCGATCCGGCGGATGCCGCAGTTCGCGGGGCTGCCGATCATCGCGCTGACGGCGAAGGCGATGAAGGGCGACCGGGAGAAGGCGATCGACTCCGGGGCTTCCGACTATGTCACCAAGCCCGTCGATCCCGACTTCCTGTTGTCGGTGATGGAGCAGTGGATGCGCGGAAAGTGATCAACGGAGCGGCGAAGAGATACCAATTGCTGACTCAGTGTGTCCACATCGGTGTGGGAGGGCGATATACGGGGAACCTTCTGCTCCCCCACACCGTTTCTGCTTCGTGCACAGTGACATCTTGGTGACAGGGTGTGGCGATCTCGGGACTGGGGCTACGATGACCGGCACAAGGACGGACGGCGCACGGAAGCCGCCCGCAGGGGCGGGACCCGGGCCGAGCGCTGTGGCCAGGAGCCGGGGAGGCCCCATGCCGGGGCGAGGAGGACAGGGCATGGTGCAGAAGGCCAAGATCCTCCTGGTCGACGACCGGCCGGAGAATCTGCTGGCGCTGGAGGCCATCCTCTCCGCGCTCGATCAGACACTGGTCAGGGCGTCGTCGGGGGAGGAAGCGCTCAAGGCGCTGCTGACGGACGATTTCGCGGTCATCCTGCTGGACGTGCAGATGCCCGGGATGGACGGTTTCGAGACCGCCGCGCACATCAAGCGGCGGGAGCGGACCCGGGACATCCCGATCATCTTCCTCACCGCGATCAACCACGGTCCGCACCACACGTTCCGCGGCTACGCCGCCGGCGCGGTGGACTACATCTCCAAGCCCTTCGACCCGTGGGTGCTGCGGGCCAAGGTCTCGGTCTTCGTCGAGCTGTACACGAAGAACTGCCAGCTGCGGGAGCAGGCTTCGCTGCTGCGGCTCCAGCTGGAGGGCGGCGGGTCCAGCGGTGTCGAGGGCAAGGAGACGGCGGGCCTGCTGGCCGAGCTGTCCGCCCGGCTCGCGGCGGTCGAGGAGCAGGCCGAGGCGCTCACCAAGCAGCTCGGCGAGGAAGCGGCCGATCCGGCGGTGGTCGCGACCGCGGCCCATCTGGAGCGGAAACTGACCGGTTTGCGGCGGGCCCTGGACGCGCTGGAGCCGGGCACCGGCGGCGGCCAGCCGATGCTTCCCGCGCAGGCCTGAGCGAGCGGCCCGCCCGGTCCCCTGCGCGGGGCCGGGCATTGAGGGCGCGTCAGCTCCGGGCGTACGTCAAATGACGCACCGGAGTTCCGACACGAACGGGTGAAGGGGTGGGCACGCGTGTCCACCGGCACGCGCACCGGTAACCTCGGGCCCATGGCCTCACGTACGTCCGGCAAGGGTTCCCAGAGCGCCGCGGGTGCCGCGAAGGCCCGCACCGGCCGTACGACGGCGCCGGCGAAGAAGGCTGCGCAGCCCGCGGGCAAGCCGCCCGCGAAGAAGGCCGCGGGCGCCAAGCGCGCCCCGGTCCGCAAGGTCGCGCCCAAACCCGCACCGTCCCCGACCGGGGGCGTGGTGCGGTTGGTGCGCGCCCTGTGGCTCGGCCTCGCGCACGCCGTCGGCGCGGTCTTCCGCGGCATGGGCCGCGGGGCGAAGAACCTCGACCCCGCCCACCGCAAGGACGGCGTCGGGCTGCTCCTGCTCGCCCTCGCGCTGATCGTCGCCGCCGGAACCTGGTCGAATCTGAGCGGTCCCGTCGGGGATCTGGTCACGATGCTGATCACCGGGGCCTTCGGGCGGCTCGACCTGCTGGTGCCGATCCTGCTCGGGGTCATGGCGGTGCGCTTCATCCGCCACCCCGAGCAGAGCGACGCCAACGGCCGGATCGGCATCGGGCTGACCGCCCTGGTCATCGGCGTCCTCGGCCTGGTCCACATCGCCTGCGGCGCGCCCGGCCGGGACGAGGGCACCACCGCCATGCAGAACGCGGGCGGCCTGATCGGCTGGGGCGCCTCCAAGCCGCTGATCTTCACCATGGGAGCGCCGCTGGCGGTGCCGCTGCTGGTGCTGCTCACCGTCTTCGGGCTGCTGGTGGTCACCGCGACCCCCGTCAACGCCATCCCGCAGCGGCTGCGCCGCCTGGGGATCCGGCTCGGCGTGATCGCGCCCAACGAGTACGACCGGGCGTACGCCGAGCAGGAGGGCGAGCGTCACGACCCCGAGCGCTGGCGGGCCAACGGGCAGGGCGCCCCCGCGCCGGACCCGACCACCCCCGCGGACTCGGCGGAGGAGGAGGCGCTCGCCGCCCGCCGGCGCCGGCCCCGGCGGGCGCCGGGGCGCCCCGCCATGGACCGCGAGATGGACGCGGTGGACGTCGCCGCGGCCGCGGCGGCGGCCCTGGACGGGGCGGTGTACGGCGGCATGCCGCCCTCCCCGCTGGTCGCCGACCTGACCCACGGGGTCACGCCCGCGCACGAGGGCGCCGAGGTCACCGCGCCGGTGCCCACCGCGCGGGAGGAGCGCGGCGAGCAGCGGGCCGCGGCGCCGGCGGCCCCGTCCAGCCCGACCACCTCGTCGCTCCCGCCCGCCCCCGCGGCCCCGCCCGCCCCCGCCGCCCCGCCGGTCCCGGCGGCGGCCGGCCCGGTCGGCGTGCCCGATCTGACCAAGACCCCGCCGCAGACCCAGGCGCTGCCGCCGCGCGCCGAGCAGCTCCAGCTGCGCGGGGACATCACGTACTCGCTGCCCTCGCTCGACCTGCTGGAGCGCGGCGGCCCCGGAAAGACCCGCAGCGCCGCGAACGACGCGGTGGTCGCCTCGCTGAGCAACGTCTTCATGGAGTTCAAGGTCGACGCGAAGGTCACCGGCTTCACCCGGGGGCCGACGGTGACCCGCTACGAGGTGGAGCTGGGCCCGGCGGTCAAGGTCGAGCGCATCACGGCGCTGGCCAAGAACATCGCCTACGCCGTGGCCTCGCCCGACGTGCGGATCATCAGCCCGATCCCGGGCAAGTCGGCGGTCGGCATCGAGATCCCGAACACCGACCGCGAGATGGTCAACCTCGGCGACGTCCTGCGCCTGGCGGACGCGGCGGAGGACGACCACCCGATGCTCGTCGCGCTCGGAAAGGACGTCGAGGGCGGCTACGTCATGGCCAACCTCGCGAAGATGCCGCACGTGCTGGTCGCCGGCGCCACCGGCTCCGGAAAGTCCTCCTGCATCAACTGCCTGATCACCTCGGTGATGGTGCGGGCGACCCCCGAGGACGTCCGGATGGTGCTGGTCGACCCCAAGCGGGTCGAGCTGACGGCCTACGAGGGCATCCCGCACCTGATCACGCCGATCATCACCAACCCGAAGCGGGCCGCCGAGGCCCTCCAGTGGGTCGTGCGCGAGATGGACCTGCGCTACGACGACCTGGCCGCCTTCGGCTACCGGCACATCGACGACTTCAACAAGGCCATCCGCGACGGCAAGATCAAACTGCCTCCGGGCAGCGAGCGGGAGCTGAGCCCCTACCCGTACCTGCTGGTGATCGTCGACGAGCTCGCCGACCTGATGATGGTCGCCCCGCGCGACGTGGAGGACTCGATCGTCCGCATCACCCAGCTGGCCCGCGCGGCCGGCATCCACCTGGTGCTGGCGACCCAGCGCCCGTCGGTGGACGTGGTGACCGGCCTGATCAAGGCGAACGTGCCCTCGCGGCTCGCCTTCGCGACCTCCTCGCTCGCGGACAGCCGGGTCATCCTCGACCAGCCCGGCGCCGAGAAGCTCATCGGAAAGGGTGACGGGCTGTTCCTGCCGATGGGGGCGAACAAGCCCACCCGGCTCCAGGGCGCCTTCGTCACCGAGGAGGAGATCCAGGGGATCGTCCAGCACTGCAAGGACCAGATGGCGCCGGTCTTCCGGGACGACGTCACGGTCGGGCAGAAGCAGAAGAAGGAGATCGACGAGGAGATCGGCGACGACCTCGACCTGCTGTGCCAGGCCGCCGAACTGGTCGTCACCACGCAGTTCGGCTCCACCTCCATGCTCCAGCGCAAGCTCCGGGTGGGCTTCGCCAAGGCCGGGCGGTTGATGGACCTCATGGAATCGCGCGGCATCGTCGGGCCCAGCGAGGGCTCCAAGGCGCGCGACGTGATGCTCAAAGCGGACGAGTTGGACGGGGTCCTCGCGGTCATCCGGGGAGAGACCGGACCGTGACCCGGTCGTAAAGAATCCCGGGGCAACCGTTTCCCTTGGTCGCTCGTCAAGTTGAGGAAAGGGGTGGCGCCGCGCGCCCGCGGGCCGTGGATCCGCACGGACGCGGCGGGTGAGCACCAATGCCATTCGGATGGCGTACGGAGGTCACCCTCCGGTTGCTCCACCCTTTCGTCACCCCCCTAGACTGGACATCCAGCAGGTGGCTACACGCTCGAAAGGCGCCCCCGTGTCCATCGGCAACTCCAAGTCCCCCGAAGATGACCGGCCTTCGACCGACGACGTGATCGTCGAGCGGCCCGCCGCCGGTCCGTCCATCGGGACGGCCCTCCAGCAGGCCCGGATCGCCGCCGGGCTCACCGTCGATGAGGTCAGTTCCACCACCCGCGTGCGCATCCCGATCGTGCACGCGATCGAGCAGGACGACTTCACGCGCTGCGGCGGCGACGTCTACGCCCGCGGCCACATCCGTACGCTCGCCCGCGCCGTGCACCTCGATCCCGAACCCCTGGTCGAGAGCTACGACGCCGCCCACGGGGGTCGCCCGGCGCCGACCCCCGCCGCCCCGATGTTCGAGGCCGAACGGATCCGTCCGGAGCGGCAGCGGCCCAACTGGACCGCCGCCATGGTCGCGGCGATCGTCGCCGTGATCGGATTCGTCGGCTTCACCGCCCTCAAGGGCGGCGACGACGACACCAAGCGGCCGGTGGCGGAAGGTTCCGCCTCCCCGCAGCCCGCACCCAAGCAGCCCGGCGCCAAGCCGGCCAAACCGGCCGCGCCCCCGCAGACCCCGCAGGCACCCAAGCCCGAGCCCTCGGACAGCGCCATCGCGGCCGCCCCGAAGGACCTGGTCACGGTCGTCCTGACGGCCAGCACCGGCGAGAGCTGGATCTCCGCGAAGGACCACAGCGGTCGCCTGCTCTTCGACGGAACCCTCCAGCCGGGTGACACCAAGACCTTCACCGACAAGCAGTCCATCGATCTCGTGCTCGGCGACGCCGGGGCCGTCCAGCTCTTCGTGAACGGCAAGGAGATCAAGGGCAGCTTCGAATCGGGCCAGGTCGAGCGCCTCACCTACACCAAGGACGATCAGCGCCAGGGCCCCGCGCAGGCGGGCTGACCGGCCGTTCCACCCCCTCCCGGCGGACCCCGGGGCGTGCACGCGCGCCCCGGGGTTCTCGCCGTCCGGGGCGCTGCGGCGGACGGGGGCGGGGGCCGGTGCCGAGACAAAGTAGTCTTGAGTCCATGCCCGAACGCCGTACCGTCGCCCTTGTCACTCTTGGCTGCGCCCGTAACGAGGTGGACTCGGAGGAGCTCGCAGGCCGCTTGGCGGCGGATGGCTGGGAGCTCGTCGAGGACGCCGCCGATGCGGACGTAGCCGTCGTCAACACCTGTGGCTTCGTCGAAGCCGCCAAGAAGGACTCCGTAGACGCCCTCCTGGAAGCCAACGATCTCAAGGATCACGGCAAGACCCAGGCCGTCGTCGCCGTCGGCTGTATGGCCGAGCGCTACGGCAAGGAACTCGCCGAAGCGCTCCCCGAAGCCGACGGAGTCCTCGGTTTCGACGACTACGCCGACATCTCCGACCGCCTCCAGACGATCCTCAACGGGGGCATCCACGCCTCCCACACCCCGCGCGACCGGCGCAAGCTGCTGCCGATCAGCCCGGCCGCCCGCCAGGAGGCCGAGGTCGCCCTGCCCGGCCACGCGCAGGAGCCGGTCGCCGAGGCGCCCTCGGACCTGCCCGACGGCCTCGCGCCCGCCTCCGGGCCGCGCGCGCCCCTGCGCCGCCGCCTGGGCAACAGCCCCGTCGCCTCCGTCAAGCTCGCGTCCGGCTGCGACCGGCGCTGCTCCTTCTGCGCCATCCCGTCCTTCCGCGGCTCCTTCATCTCGCGCCGTCCCAGTGACGTGCTCGGCGAGACGCGCTGGCTCGCGGAGCAGGGCGTCAAGGAGATCATGCTGGTCTCCGAGAACAACACCTCGTACGGCAAGGACCTGGGCGACATCCGCCTGCTGGAGACCCTGCTGCCCGAGCTGGCCGAGGTGGACGGCATCGAGCGCGTCCGCGTGAGCTACCTCCAGCCCGCCGAGATGCGGCCCGGCCTGATCGACGTACTGACCTCGACCCCCAAGGTCGTGCCGTACTTCGACCTGTCCTTCCAGCACTCCGCCCCGGACGTGCTGCGCTCCATGCGCCGCTTCGGTGACACCGACCGGTTCCTGGAACTGCTCGACACCATCCGCGGCAAGGCGCCCACCGCCGGCGTGCGGTCCAACTTCATCGTCGGCTTCCCCGGCGAGAAGGAATCGGACTTCGCCGAGCTGGAGCGTTTCCTCACCCACGCCCGCCTCGACGCCATCGGCGTCTTCGGCTACTCGGACGAGGACGGCACCGAGGCCGTCACCTACGAGAACAAGCTGGACGAGGACACCATCGCCGAGCGGCTCGCGCACATGCAGCGGCTCGCCGAGGAGCTGACCTCGCAGCGCGCGGAGGAGCGGATCGGGGAGACCCTGGAGGTACTCGTCGAGACGGTCGTCGCGGTCGACGGCGGGTACGACGAGGACGGTGACGCCGCGGGTGCCTACGGGCGCGCCGCGCACCAGGCGCCCGAGACCGACGGCCAGGTCGTCTTCACGGACGGCGCCGGTCTGGTCCCGGGGCGCATCGTCACGGCCAAGGTGGTCGGCACGCTGGGCGTGGACCTGGTGGCCGAGCCCCTCGGAGCCGACTTCGGGGATCTTGAGGAGGCGGCCGGATGACCGGAGTCCCCGCACCCGCGGCGGGCGGGACAGGCCGTCGGCCCGCGCCCGGCGCGAAGCTGGGGGCCGCGGCCGTCAACCAGGCCAGCCTGTGGAACATCGCCAACATCCTGACGATGATCCGGCTCGTGCTCGTGCCGGGATTCGTCCTGCTGCTGCTCGCCGACGGGGGCTACGACCCCGTCTGGCGGGCGTTGGCGTGGGCGGCGTTCGCCGTCGCCATGATCACCGACATCTTCGACGGGCACCTGGCCCGGACCTACAACCTGGTCACCGATTTCGGGAAGATCGCCGACCCCATCGCCGACAAGGCGATCATGGGGTCGGCTTTGGTGTGTCTGTCCTGGCTCGGCGACCTGCCCTGGTGGGTCACCGGGGTGATCCTGGGCCGGGAGCTGGGGATCACGCTCCTGCGGTTCTGGGTGATCCGCTACGGGGTGATCCCAGCGAGCCGGGGCGGGAAGATGAAGACCCTCGCCCAGGGCACGGCGGTCGGCATGTACGTGCTGGCGCTGACCGGGCCGCTGGCGACCTTGAGGTTCTGGGTCATGGCGGTGGCCGTACTTCTCACAGTCGTCACGGGTTTGGACTACATCCGCCAGGCCGTCGTGCTGCGCCGGGCGGGCATCGCCGCGGAGCGGGCCGCGAGGTGACGCACGGGACGACGGAGTCCGAACGGTCACCCGAGGGCCGCGCCGCGGCCGCGTACGTCCTGGACCTGCTCGCGGAGAGTGACCAGACGGTCGCCGTCGCGGAGTCCCTCACGGGCGGACTGGTCGCCGCCGAGCTGACGTCGATCCCCGGGGCCTCGCGGTCCTTCCGCGGCTCGGTCACGGCGTACGCGACGGAGGTCAAGCAGCGGGTGCTCGGCGTCGACGCGGCGCTCCTGGAGGCACACGGAGCGGTGAACGCGCAGGTCGCGGAGGAGATGGCGGCCGGAGTGCGGCGCGTGTTGGACGCTTCGTGGGGCGTTTCGACCACCGGGGTGGCCGGTCCGGAGCCGCAGGACGGGCAGCCCGTGGGGACGGTTTTCATCGCCGTCGCGGGACCTGCGGGCAGGAAATCGGCCCGGCTGCGGTTGAACGGCTCGCGCGCGGAAATCCGTAGGGAGAGTGTACGGACAGTGCTCGAACTTCTCTCGAGCGAACTCCGCGAGAATCTGCGAAGGCAGGACACGGAACGGAACGGGGGGATTTGATGTTTGCAGCCCTGAGTGAACACGACATCGCTCCCCGCACGGCCGCCGCGCGAGGCGGTACGGTGGGGCGTGAAGGTTACGGCTACACGGTCAGAGGAGGGAGCCACCGATGATTCTGCTCCGTCGCCTGCTGGGTGACGTGCTGCGTCGGCAGCGCCAGCGCCAGGGCCGTACTCTGCGCGAAGTCTCCTCGTCCGCCCGAGTTTCGCTCGGCTATCTCTCCGAGGTGGAGCGGGGGCAGAAGGAGGCATCCTCCGAGCTGCTCTCCGCGATCTGCGACGCGTTGGACGTACGGATGTCCGAGCTGATGCGCGAAGTGAGCGACGAACTGTCGCTCGCCGAACTCGCGCAGTCGGCCGCGAGCGAACCGGTCCCGGTACCGGTGCGCCCGATGCTCAATTCGGTCTCCGTGGCCTCGGTCACGGGTGGACCGCCGGAGCGGGTGACCATCAAGTCGCCCGTGGAAGCGGTGAATGTCGTCGCCGCTTGATCGCAAGAGCGTGAGTGTGACCGGAGCCCCGGTCGGCGTGTGAAAGCGCCGGCCGGGGCTCCCGGTCGCTCCGGACCGTCGCGGGGGGGGGGGGGGGGGGGGGCGGGGGGGGGGGGGGGTGGGGGGGGGGGGGGGAGGGGGGGGGGGGGGGGGGGGGGAAGGGTGGGGGGGGGGGGGGGGGAGAAAACACCCCCCCCCCCCCCCCCCCTTCTCTGTGGGGGAAGGGTGGAGGAAAAGCCCTC
>NZ_JBVHUE010000019.1:17433-35956 GCF_055565515.1 Streptomyces sp. NPDC028419
TCCATCAGACCAGAACGTCTCGATCCCCCCCTCCCCCCCCCCCCCCCCCCACCCCCCCCCCCCCCCCCCCCCCCCCCCCCCCCCCCCCCCCCCCCCCCCCCCCCCCCCCGCTTCTGGGTGCGCTCTCGCGGGGGGTGCACGAGGATGGTCGAGTCCATCCCGGCCCTGGGAGGCTGCCGTGCGGCGGTTACGGAACCTGCGCATACCCCTGGCCCTGGCCGTGGGCCTGCTGTGGTGGTGGGCGGTGCTCCGGCTCGCGCTGGCGCCCGCGGCGGCCGGGCCGGTCGAGGGGGCGGTGGCCGTGGGCGGCTGGGGGCTCGGGCTGCTGCCGGTGCACTGCACCCGCCACGCGGGCACTACCAGGGCATCGCGACGCCGCCGTTCGGGCGCAGGATCTGCCCCGTCATGAACGACGAGGCGTCCGAGGCCAGGAAGAGCACGGTCTGCGCGATGTCCTCGGGCTCGCCGACCCGGCGCAGCGGGGACATCCGGATCATCGCCGCCCGGGTCTGCTCCTGCACCTCGGCGCTGTGGCGGCCGGTCATCGGGGTGCGCACCCACCCGGGCGCGACCGCGTTGACGCGGATGCCGTGCGGGCCCACCTCGGTCGCCAGGGTCTTGGTGAGCTGGACGACGGCGGCCTTGGCCGCGCTGTAGCAGAGCAGGCCGGGCTGGGCGGCGTCCATGGCGCCGGAGGCCATGGTGACGATCGAGCCGGGGCGGCCGGCCGCGATCAGGGCGCGGGCCGATTCCTGGCAGGTGAACAGGATCCCCTTGAAGTTCACGTCCATCACCCGGTCGAGGTCCTCGTCCAGGGTCTCCAGCACGGTGCTCGTGTGCATGATCCCGGCGACCGCGGCCGTGATGTCCGGCGGGCCCGCGGCCGCCACCACGGCGCGCAGGGCCGCGCGGTCGGTGACGTCGAGGACGTGGACGGTGGCGGCCGCGCCCCCGGTCGCGGCGACCAGGGCGGCCGTCTCGGCGAGGCCCGCCGCGTCGCGGTCCGCGCAGCGCACGGTCGCGCCCGCCCCGGCGAGGAGCACGGCGGTGGCGCGGCCGATGCCGCTGGCGGCTCCGGTGATCAGGGCGGTGCGGCCCGTGAGGTCGTAGGCGGCCAGGGGCGCGGGGGCGGGTACGGCGCGGGGTGAGGGCATGCCGGGACCGTACGACTGGATCTGACGGAGCGTCAACTACCGTACGGGGCCGGATTGGCAGCGCGGGCACCAGTAGGTGGGCCGGTCGTCCTGCCGGGCTTCGCGGACCGGGGTGCCGCAGCGCAGGCAGGGGCGGTGGGCGCGGCCGTACACGAAGAGCTCCTGGCCGCGCCGCGGGCTCCCGGTGGTGTTGCGGGACCGGTCCTTGTTGGCGTCCAGCAGGCGGTGCGCGGCGCCGGCGAGCCGGGGCAGGGTGCGCTCCGGCTCGGGCAGCTCGCCGACCGGGGTCCAGGGGGTCACCTGGGCCAGGAAGCACAGCTCGGCCTTGTAGATGTTGCCGATCCCGGCGAGGTTGCGCTGGTCGAGCAGGGCCTCGCCGAGGGGGCGGGCCGGGTCCGCGAGCAGGTTGCGCGCGGCGAGCTCCGGGTCCCAGTCCGGGCCCAGCAGGTCGGGTCCGAGGTGGCCGACGACGCGGTGCTCGTCGGCGGTGCGGAGCAGCTCCAGCACCGGGAGGCGGTACCCCACGGCGGTGCGGTCCGCGGTGGCGAGGACGGCGCGGATCTGGTGGTCGGGGCCGCCGCGCCAGGGCTCCGCGGGCCCGAACACCCGCCAGGACCCGTCCATCCGCAGGTGGCTGTGGAGGGTGAGGCCGCCCTCCACGCGGTGCAACAGGTGCTTGCCGCGGGGCGTGACGTCGAAGGTGGTGCGGCCGGCGAGGTCGGCGGTGGCCAGCCGCGGGACGCGCAGGTCGCTGCGGACCAGTTCGCGGCCGGCCAGGGCGGCGTGCAGGCGGGTGGCCGCACGCCAGATGCTGTCGCCTTCGGGCATGGGGCCATTGTGGCCCCGGGCCCGAAGGCGCGCCGGACGGACTACTTCCAGGTGATGCCCTTGCCCAGGGTGAAGGGGTCGCCCCAGTACTCGGCCGAAGCGACCTTGGTGTCGGCGGAGGGGGCCAGCGCGACGGCGCAGCCCGCGGTCACCTGCCCGTTGGTGAAGCCCTTGGGCAGGGAGTCGTTGGGGCACTTCTCGAACTTGCCGATGACCAGGAGGTCCTGGGCCTCGCTGCCGTCCCCGAGGTGGCCCTTGATGTGGCCGACCGAGGCGAAGGACAGGTCCGTGGTGCCGACGTTCTTGACCTGGTAGCGGATGTAGTACGGAACCATCCCCTTCACCTTGTCGCCCAGCTTGAAGGGGGCGAGGTCGGCCGGCTGGCCCTTCTCGATGGCCGTGACGGCGAGGGCGATGGTGCCCTTGGTGCTGCCGGAGGCGAACGGGAAGGTCGCCTGCTCGCCGATCTTGAACTGCTGGCCGGCCTTCGCCGTGGCCCCGCCGCCGGCGGCGGGCGCGCCGGCGCTCGCGCTGGCGGAGGAGCTGGGCGCGGCGCTGGCGTCGGGCGCGTACGCCGACTGCGACGGCTGGGCGGAGGGAGAGGCGGTCTTCGTCGCGCCCGTCTCCTCGTTGCCGCTCTTGCAGCCGCTCAGGGCCAGTACGGCGACGACCGCGAGGCCCGTGGCCGCCAGGGTGGTTCTGCGCGTGCGGAACTCGTTCATTGCGTCCCCCAATTGTTTGTGACGGTCCACCGTCAACTCAATGATCAGCGGGCAGCCTAGTCGGCCGCGGCGGCGCAAGTGCGCCGGGTCCGTCCCAGGAACGTCTCAAGCCGGTACCAGCCTCACGGACGCAGCCGCAGCCCCCTCGGCGTGGCGTGGAAGCCCGCGGCCTCCAGGCCCGGGCCCAGCGGCGAGGTCAGCGCCGGGGAGGCGTTGATGCGCTCCACCGTCAGCGCGGGCAGCGTCCCCGACCGGCAGCCGGCGGCCAGGGCGGCCGTCGCCGCCGTCAGCCGGGGGTCGTCCACCTCCGGCCAGGCCAGCAGGGTCTTGCCGCCGCGCTCCAGGTAGAGCGTCAGCTCCCCGTCGACCAGCACCACCAGCGAGCCCGCCTTGCGCCCGGGCTTGTGCGCGGATCCGGCCGGCGGCTCGGGCCACGGCAGGGCCGCGCCGTAGGCGGAGGCCGGATCGGCCGCCGCCAGCACCACCGCCGCCAGGGGGGCCGGGTGCCGCTCGGCGGCCCGCAGCCGGTCCACCGCGCCGTCCATCGCGAACTGCGCCGCCCCGAGCCCCTCCACCACGTAGCCGCGGCGGGCCTGCCCGCTGTCCTCGAAGGCCGACAGGATCCGGTAGACCGCGCTGAAGCCGCCCTCCACCCCCTCGGCCGCGACCGCGCCCCGGGTCACCACCCCGTGCCGGTCCAGCAGGGTCCGGGCCAGGGCGTGCGCCCGGTGGGTCGGATCGGCCGCGCGGGCGGGCAGCAGGGACCACCGCCCCGATACGGTCGGCGGACCGGTCCGCGAGACCTGGGCGCCGAGCGTGCCGTAGCGCCCGCGCGGCACGGTCCGCCGGGCCCGGTGGGCCGTCGCGCCCGCCGTCCGGCCCGAGCCCAGCAGGGCGCGCAGCGGCGCCAGGGTGTCATTGGTCAGCCGCCCCGACCAGGCCAGGTCCCACAGGGCCTGGGAGAGCTGTAGGTCGCTCACCTCGGGGTTGCGCGCGCGGACCATCTCGGCGATCTGCCGGAAGAACAGGCCGTACCCGCCGGACAGGGCGTCCAGGACGCCCTGGTGCAGGGGAGAGGGCTCCAGCGGGTGCGGTGGCGGGAGCAGCAGCGGGGCCGCGTCCGCGAGGTAGAGGGAGACCCAGCCGTCCTTGCCGGGCAGCGCTCCGGCGCCCGCCCAGACCACCTCGCCGCTGGTGGTCAGCTCGTCCAGCAGGGCCGGGGAGAAGCCGCTGACCCGCGACGGCAGGATCAGCCGCTCCAGCGCCGACGCCGGGACCGGAGCGCCCTGGAGCTGCTCCACCGCCCGGGCCAGCCCGTCGATGCCGCGCAGTGCGCCGCCCAGGTGCTGCCACTGGGGCAGGAAGGTCGCCAAGGAGGTCGGCGGGACCGGCTCCAGCTCCTGGCGCAGCGCCGCCAGGGACCGGCGGCGCAGCCTGCGCAGCACGGTCGCGTCGCACCACTCCTGGCCGATGCCCGCCGGATGGAACTCGCCCTGTACCACCCGGCCCGCCGCGGCGAGCCGGTGCAGGGCGCCGTCGGCCGTGGCCGTGCCCAGGCCGAAGCGGGCGGCCACCACCGCCGTGGTGAACGGGCCGTGCGTCCGGGCGTACCGCGCCAGGAGGTCGCCGAGCGGGTCCTTGACCGGCTCGGTGAACGCCTCGGGCACCCCCACCGGCAGGGCGGTCCCCAGCGCGTCGCGCAGCCGCCCGGCGTCCTCGATCGAGGCCCAGTGCTCCGCGCCGCCGATCCGCACCGCGATCACCCGGCGGGCCCCCGACAGGAGCCGGGCCCAGGCCGGGTCGGCGCCCCGCTCGGCCAGCTCCGCCTCCGTCAGCGGGCCCAGCAGCCGCAGCAGGTCGGCCACCGACTCCGCGTCCCGGGCCCGCCGGTCCTCGGTCAGCCACTGCAGCTCCCGCTCCAGCTCCGCCAGGACCTCCGCGTCCAGCAGCTCGCGCAGCTCCGCCTGGCCGAGCAGCTCGGCCAGCAGTCGGGAGTCCAGGGACAGTGCGGCCGCCCTGCGCTCGGCCAGCGGCGAGTCCCCCTCGTAGAGGAACTGGGCGACGTAACCGAACAACAGGGACCGGGCGAAGGGCGACGGCTCGGCCGTGGTGACCTCCACCAGGCGGACCCGGCGGGCTTCGACGTCGCCCATCAGCTCGGTCAGGCCGGGCACGTCGAAGACGTCCTGGAGGCACTCGCGCACCGCCTCCAGGACGATCGGGAAGGAACCGAACTCGGAGGCGACCTGGAGCAGTTGGGAGGCCCGCTGGCGCTGCTGCCACAGTGGGGTGCGCTTGCCGGGATTGCGCCGCGGCAGCAGCAGGGCGCGCGCCGCGCACTCGCGGAACCGGGACGCGAACAGCGCCGAACCGCCGACCTGATCGGTGACGATGCCCTGGACCTCGCCCTGGTCGAAGGTCACGTCGGCCGCGCCCAGCGGGGCCTTCCCGTCGTCGAACTCGAAGGCGGTGGCGGCGTCCAGCGGGGCCGGGTCGTGGTCCAGCAGGTCGAGCGGCTCGCCGCCCAGGCCCAGCAGATCGACGTCGGGCAGGCGCAGCACGATCCCGTCGTCGGCGTGCATGACCTGCGCGTCCATGCCGTAGCGCTCGGCGAGGCGGGCGCCCAGCGCGAGCGCCCACGGCGCGTGCACCTGCGCGCCGAAGGGGGAGTGCACCACCACCCGCCAGTCGCCCAGCTCGTCGCGGAACCGCTCGACCACGATGGTCCGGTCGTCGGGCACGTGACCGCACGCCTCGCGCTGCTCGGCCAGGTACGCCAGGACGTTGTCGGCGGCCCAGGCGTCCAGCCCGGCGGCCAACAGGCGCAGCCGCCCGTCCTGCGCGGACAGGGCGCCGACCTCGCGGACGAACGCGCCCACCGCGCGGCCGAGCTCCAGCGGGCGGCCCAACTGGTCGCCCTTCCAGAACGGCAACCGCCCGGGCACCCCGGGCGCCGGGGTCACCAGCACCCGGTCCCGGGTGATGTCCTCGATCCGCCAGGAGGTGGTGCCCAGGGTGAAGACGTCGCCCACCCGGGACTCGTAGACCATCTCCTCGTCCAGCTCGCCGACCCGGCCGCCGCCCTTCTTCGGGTCGGAGCCCACCAGGAAGACGCCGAAGAGGCCGCGGTCCGGGATCGTGCCGCCCGAGGTGACCGCGAGGCGCTGGGCCCCCGGCCGGCCCGTGACCGTACCGGCCACGCGGTCCCACACCACGCGCGGGCGCAGCTCCGCGAACGCGTCCGAAGGATAGCGCCCGGCCAGCATGTCCAGCACCGCGGTGAACGCCGACTCCGGCAGGGCCGCGAAGGACGCCGCCCGGCGCACCAGGGCCAGCAGGTCGTCCACCTGCCAGGTGTCCATGGAGACCATCGCGACCAGCTGCTGCGCCAGTACGTCGAGCGGATTGGCGGGGACGCGCAGGGACTCGATGGCCCCGACGCGCATCCGCTCGGTGACCACGGCCGCCTGGACCAGGTCGCCGCGGTACTTGGGGAACACCACGCCGGTGGAGACCGCGCCCACCTGGTGTCCGGCCCGGCCCACCCGCTGCAGCCCGGAGGCCACCGACGGCGGCGACTCCACCTGCACCACCAGGTCCACCGCGCCCATGTCGATGCCCAGTTCGAGACTGGAGGTGGCGACGACGGCGGGCAGCCGGCCCGCCTTGAGGTCCTCCTCGACCTGGGCCCGCTGCTCCTTGGACACCGACCCGTGGTGGGCGCGGGCGAGCAGGGGCGGGGCGCCCCGCGCCGCGCCCGACTGGGCCATGACCTCGGCCGGGGGAGCGCCCGCGGGCAGCGGCTCGCCCATCGCCCGCTCGTAGGCGATCTCGTTGAGCCGGTTGCACAGGCGCTCCGCGAGGCGGCGGGAGTTGGCGAAGACGATCGTGGACCGGTGGGCCTGCACCAGGTCCGCGATCCGCTCCTCCACATGCGGCCAGATCGACGGCTTGTCCCCGCCCTCCTTGCCCTCGGTGGCGGGCGAGCCGCCCAACTCGCCCATGTCCTGCACCGGGACGACCACCGACAGGTCGAACTCCTTGGTCGAGGGCGGCTGGACGATCTCCACCTTGCCGCGCGGCGCCAGATAGCGGGCCACCTCGTCCACCGGCCGGACCGTCGCCGACAGTCCGATCCGGCGCGCCGGCCGGGGCAGCAACGCGTCGAGCCGCTCCAGGGAGAGCGCCAGGTGGGCGCCGCGCTTGGTCGCGGCCACCGCGTGCACCTCGTCGAGGATCACCGTCTCGATGCCGGCCAGGGCCTCGCGGGCGGCCGAGGTCAGCATCAGGAAGAGGGACTCGGGGGTGGTGATGAGGATGTCCGGCGGGCGGGTCGCCAGCGCCCGGCGCTCGGCGGGCGGGGTGTCCCCGGAGCGGATCCCGACCCGGATGTCGGGCTCGGGCAGCCCGAGGCGCAGCGATTCCTGCCGGATGCCGGTCAGCGGGCTGCGCAGATTGCGCTCCACGTCCACCGCGAGGGCCTTCAGCGGCGATACGTACAACACCCGGCAGCGCTTCTTCGGCTCGGCCGGCGGCGGTACGGCCGCCAGCCGGTCCAGCGCCGCGAGGAAGGCGGCCAGCGTCTTGCCGGAGCCGGTGGGCGCCACGACGAGGACGTCCGAGCCCTCCCCGATGGCCCGCCAGGCACCCTCCTGCGCGGCGGTGGGCGTACGGAAGGCCCCCGTGAACCAGGAGCGGGTCGCGGGGGAGAACGCGTCGAGCGCGGAGCCGGCCATGCCCCCATCGTGCACCCCGCCACCGACAACGGCCCGGACCTGCGCGGACGTCCCGCGGGCGGGGGCGCAGAATGGAGGAATGGCGGCGATGGAGGGTGCGGGGCGCGCGGCGCGCGGGACCGGTGAGTGGGCCCGGCACTGGCAGTACGCCGAGCTGCCCGGCCTGGACCTGCTGCGCGCCCACTACGTGCGCCACACCTTCCCGCGCCACGCCCACGACGGGTACGTCATCGCGGCCGTCACCCACGGCGTCGAGGAGATCGGGCTGCCCGGCGGCCTGGTGCGGGCCGGCCCCGGCAGCGTGGTCCTGATCAACCCCGAGGTTCCGCACTCCGCGCGCGCCGGGGTCCCCGAGGGCTGGGGCTACGCCACCCTCTACCCCTCGCGGGAGCTGATCGCGCAGGTGGCCGAGGAGAGCGGCGCGCCGCGCGGCACGCCCGGCTTCGCCCCGCACATGGTCATGGACGCGCAGGCCGCACGGATGATCGCCGAGGTGCACCGGGGCGCCGAGGAGGGCAACCCGCTCGCCGCCGACACCCTGCTGCGGGGCGTGGTGGCGCGGATGCTGCAACGGCACGCGGGGCCCCTGCCGGCCCGCCGGACCGCCGCCGCGGGCGCCGCCGACGCCGAGCGGGCCAGGGAGGTGCTGGAGGCGCGGATGTGCGAACCGCCCTCGCTGGAACAGCTCGCGGACGAGCTCGGCACCCGTCCCTTCGCCCTGCTGCGCGCCTTCCGCGAGCGGTACGGGATGCCCCCGCACACCTGGCTGACGGACGCCCGGGTGCGGCGGGCCCGGCTGCTGCTGGAGGCGGGCACGCCGCCCGCCGAGGCGGCGCTCGCGGTCGGCTTCAGCGACCAGCCGCACCTGAACCGGCACTTCACCCGGATCGTGGGGGTGCCACCGGGGGCGTACCGGAGGGGCCGAACCGGCGCCGTTTGACCGGGGGCTTCGCGGCCTCGGCGCCGAGGTGGTGGCCGAGCGCGCGGTAGGCGTCGAACTGGGCGTGGTCGAACCACTGGTCGAAGGTGCTGTCCCGGGGGAACGCCTTCTCCTCGAGGGCGTAGGACAGCAGCTCGTAGGGCATGTCCGGGGTCAGACCGGCCTTGGCGAAGACGATCGTGGCGAACCGCGACGGCGTCCGGCGCCCGGGGAAGTGGACCGGCTCGGGGTACTCGATGACGCCGCGCACCACGCAGTCCGCCGAGAAGCGGGTGTTGAGCCCGGCCATCGGCTCCTGCGGTTCGACCGTCGCGGCGCTGCCGGGCACCAGCCGCAGCACCTCCGCCTGGTCGAAGGTGATCCGCACGCCCAGGTCCTCGTAGGCCAGGGTGACCGCCTCGGCGAGGGTGACGGCCAGCGGCGGCGGATCGCCCGAGGAGTCGATCACGTACACGGTCTCGCAGCGCAGCCGCAGCAGCTCCACCAGGCCCAGGTTGTCGAAGTGCCCGCCGTCGGTGCACAGCACCATCGGGCTGGTGTCGGTGTAGCGCCCGGCCAGCTCCTGGAGCTGGTAGCGCAGCCGTCGCACCCACGGCAGCCGGGGCATCGTCCAGTCCGGGTCGTGCCGGGCGACCTCCGCCAGGTACGAGGGGTTGGGCACCCAGGTGCCCAGGCGCAGGTTGGACAGGGCGAGCAACCGCTGGACGGCGCTGCCCTGGGTGCCCATCGCCGAGGCGAACGCGGCGCCCGACACCGCCACCGCGGACTGCACGGTGAGGTCCCGCCGGATCAGCGGGTGCGCCGTCTCCTCCATCGTGGACGTGCGCACCCAGCCGGTGTCCGGGCCGCCCACCCAGTCGTGGGAGAAGGTGAAGGGCACCGCGGGCCGCCCCGGCGCGGTCCGGTTGCGCAGCGACATGGCGGCCGAGGCGGCGAAGATGACCTGCGGGAAGCCCTCGACCCGCTTGCCGTGCGTGCTCAGCCGGGTCGACTCGGCGTTGTAGTCGTAGGGCAGGGCGCCGATCGACCCGTCGCTCAGCACCGCCCGGCGCACGGCGAAGGCGCCGGCCAGCCGCTGCCGGTAGAAGGGGTGCAGGCTGAAGGTGGTCTGGTCGATGAGGATCGCCGTCAGGAGCAGGGCGAGCGGGAGGCCGAGCCGCCAGCCCAGGGGCCAGCCGGGCGCGGAGACCGCCGACCAGGACAGCAGCGAGAGGCCGAAGAAGGCGAGCAGGAGCAGCACCAGCCAGACGACGACCGCGGTGATCGGGCCGCCCCCGATCCGGGTCACGATCGACGAGGGGGAGACGGAGCGCGGCGCGCTCTCGCCGCTCGGCCGCAGCTTCTCCACCTTGTCGCTCACGGCGCTGTACACCGCGCCGAGCCCGGTGGCGGCGGCCGTGAGGGCGCCCAGGAGCGAGATGCCGGGGCCGCCGGTGGGCACGTCCGCCCGGTGCGCCAGCCATGCGAGGTACGCGAAGAGCCAGAACAACGCGGGCAGCACCACGGCGAACACGACGACCATCGCCGCCAGGTAGAGGGGACCGCGCGTGATCGTGCGGACCCAGGCCGGTCGGGACGCCCCGCGGCGCGCCACGACCAGGGAGGCCGCCGCCGAGACGAGGGCCGAGAACCCGACCAGGGCGAGGACGGGGTACAGGACCCGCGGGTGCGGCGCGAAATCGGGGAAGGACGCGGCGTGCTCCGGGCGCAGCGCCGTCAGGTCGATGAAGGGGACCACGTCGTAGAAGACGCCGAGGAGCACCCCGGCCACCACGAACGCGAGGCCGAGCAGTCCCAGTGACACCCCGAGGCCGCGCAGGATCACCCCCGCGGCCAGCAGCTTCTCGCGGGGGCTGTCCGCGAGGTACTTGGCGTGGCGACGGATGTGGTCCTCTTCGGGGCTGCCCGGCGCGAACACGTCCTGTGCGGTGGCGAGCGGGGTCGACCGGTGCCCCGGCGGCGCGGGCCGGGGCATCAGGGCCAGCTGGAACGCCCCCGCCGTGTACCCGCCGCCGGACACCGAGACCAGGTAGCGCGCCCGGCCCAGCACCCCGCCCTCGCGCAGCGCCTGGAGGGCGCCCAGGGTGACCGCCGCGGAACGGATCCCGCCGCCGGACACGCAGATGCCGACGGACGCCGGCTCCCGGCCGGGCGGCTGGTAGGCGCGGGTGCGCCAGCGGGCGAGCGCGCTGTCCCGCGGGGCGGCGGCCGTGGCGGAGCCGGCCCAGTCGCGCAGCGCCGTGGTGGCGTGCGGGGCCACCGGGGCCGCGATGACGTCCGGGTCGGCCCACCGCTCGGAGCCGTCGGCGAGGCGGTGGGCCTCCTGGACCCGGACCGGCTCGCCGCACGGCGGGGCGTTGGTGACCCGGGCCCGGCGCGGGAAGAGGCGGGCGAGGAGGGTGAGCCCCATCCACCCGGCGGCGCCCGCCAGGGGGAGGGCGAGCGACCACTTCAGCAGGGCGAACACCGCCGCCTTGGCCAGGTCACCGTCCTGTCCGGAGGCCAGCCCGTCCAGCGCGCGGTACTCGAAGATGTTCTCGCCGAGGTCCGCCGCGGCCATGACCAGGGTCGCGCCCAGGCCCCGGACCGCGAGCCGGCGGGACACCTGGCGGTGGAGGAAGCAGCTGCCGAGGCCGAAGAGGGCGAGCAGGGCCAGGGTGTACGCGGGAAGGAAGAAGACCGTGTCGAGGCGCAGGGCCTCGTACTGCGCCTGCAGCCGCTCCTTGTACGGCGGGCACCACAGCTGGGGATCGCAGAGGAGGGGGTAGGCCTTCTTCCAGCGGCCCGCGAGCTGGAGCGCCACCTCGCCGGGCACGTTCCGGGGATGCCGGGCGTGGTACAGCGCGAAGAGGAAGGCGGCGGCGATCAGCGCGGCGAAGCTCAGGAGCGGGGCCCAGCGGGCGTGCGAAGGACGTTCAACCGGCACGGTGCGAACACGCTTCATGTGCGCACCGTAGCGAAGTGGTCACTATGGGTGGTGGTGTGTCGCCGTGTCGGAGGCGACCGCCGCAAGAACGTACAAGACCGGGCGGTGGCGTCCGCATAGCTTCGCCGGGTGAGAGAGCAACAGGCAGTGGACGTGGAACCGGCCGGGACGACGGCCGATGGGGCCGGCGGGGCCCACGGGGCCGAGGACGGCGGCCGGGCCGGTCGCCGGGCCGTCGTACGGGACGCGCTCGGCGTCGGCGTGGCCGTCGGACTGTCCGGCTTCGCCTTCGGGGTGACCGCCGCCGGAGCCGGGATCAGCACCGCGCAGGCCTGCGTGCTGAGCCTGCTCGTCTTCACGGGGGCCTCGCAGTTCGCCCTGGTCGGAGCCCTGGCCGCGGGCGGCAATCCGTTCACGGCCGCGGCCGGCGCCTTCTTCCTCGGGACCCGCAACGCCTTCTACGGGCTGCGGCTGTCCCCGATCCTGGAGCTGCCCCGCGCGCTGCGGCCGCTGGCCGCCCACTGGGTCATCGACGAGACCACCGCCGTCACGCTGGCGCAGCGGAACCGGGCGGACGCCCGCCTCGGGTTCACCGTCACCGGGCTCACCCTCTACGTGCTGTGGAACCTCACCACCCTGGTGGGGGCGCTGGGCGCGGAGGCCATCGGGGACACCGCCGCCTGGGGCCTGGACGCGGCCGGCCCCGCCGTCTTCCTCGCCCTGCTCGCCCCGATGCTGCGCAGCGCCGCCGAGCGGGCCGTCGCCCTGCTCGCCCTGGTGCTCGGGCTCGGCTTCCTGCCGGTGCTGCCGGCCGGGGTGCCGGTGCTGCTGGCCGCGCTCGCCGCGCCGGCCGTGCTCTTCCTCAGCGGCCGCCGGACGAAGGGAACCCGCTCGTGAACGTCTGGATCGCCATCGGGCTCACCGTGCTCGGGTGCTACGCCGTCAAGCTCGCCGGGCTGCTGGTGCCGGCCGGGGCGCTGGAGCGGCCCCTGGTGCGGCGGCTGTCCGCCCTGATTCCCGTCGCGCTGCTGGCCGCGCTCACCGCGCAGCAGACCTTCAGCACCGGCTCCGCGCTGGTCGTCGACGCCCGGGCCGCCGGGCTGGTGGCCGCCGGGGTCGCGCTGCTGCTGCGGGCGCCGTTCCTGGTGGTGGTCGCGGTCGCCGTCGTCGTCACGGCGGGGGTGCGGGCGCTGGGCGGCTGATCCCGGGGCCGGCCGGGGAGGTTCACCGGCCCAGCGGGCGGCCGTGGGCGCGGAGCGTCAGCAGCGCCTCCAGCGTCGCGATCGGGCGCCGCTCCAGGGTGCTCCCGGGGGCCCAGGCCCGACGGCGGACCGGCCAGCCGCCGTCCTCCTGCTGCTCGGAGGCGAGGAAGTCCAGCGAGCGCGCGGTCTCCTCGTCGGTGAACCAGCCGCGCGCCAGGGATTCGGGGCGGCGGGCGTAGTCGTGGGGGAAGAGGTGCTCGCCGGGGGCGTAGCCGGGGCCGACCGGGAACTCGGCGCGCCGCCCGGGGTCGAGGACGACCAGGCCCTGCTCGCGCACCAGCCGGCCCAGCCGGTCGGCGGCCGCCGCGGCCCGGGGCCGGTCCGGGGCGCCGTCCAGGAAGGCGACGGCGCCCTGGATCTCGTACGGGTGGGACCTGCGCAGGGTCTCGATCCGGTCCCAGCAGAAGTCCGTGGCGCGGAACAGCCAGGCGTGCCAGATCCGGTTGCGGTGGAGCAGGCCCACCACCGGGCCGGTGACCTGGAGCTCGCCCGGCGGGTCGTCCTGTACGGGGTGGTAGGGCGCCGACGGGTAGGCGCGCGGGGCGGGGGCGGGGAGGACCACCGGGAGGGCGCCCTCCGCCGTGGAGACCCCGCTCAGGTGGCGGCACAGCTGCTCGATCCGGCGCCCCGAGCAGCGGCCGAGGCCGTCCAGGACGCGCAGGGCGTGCACGGTGTGCAGCGGCTGGCTGTGCGGGCCGCGCAGGTCCGGGTCGAGGGCGTGCCCGTAGCCGCCGTCGCCGTTGAGGTAGGAGCCGAGGGCGGTGTCCACCGGGTCGGCGTCGCCGCCGAGGAAGTGGAACGCGAACCGCCGCTGCTCCAGCACCCGCGCCGTGAGCCAGATGAACTGCTCGGCGCGGGCGAGCGGTGCTGTGTCGTCTCCAGCCATGGCCATGGAGGAACCGTAGGACCGGGGCGGGGGTGCGGGCGGCGGGAACGGGCCGGGTGCACCCTCCGGGGCGGGATACTGGACCCATGCGGTTGACGATTTTCTGGGAACGGATGGCGGAGCACTTCGGGGCGGGCTACGCGGAGTCCTTCGCGCGCGATCACGTGATGGCCGAGCTGGGCGGGCGCACGGTGGTCCAGGCGCTGGACGCGGGCTGGGAGACCAAGGACGTGTGGCGGGCGGTCTGTGCGGCGATGGACGTGCCCGCGACGCTGCGCTGACGGGGGCGGTGGCCGAGCGATTGCGGACGGTACGGGAGACTTGTCCGCGTGGCAGCCACCGACCAGGACCCGTCCGACACCGAAACGATCGCCGCGCTCTCCCCGGCCGCGGAGCCCGAGGGGCCCCCGCCGGCCGGCGGGCCGCCGACCGGCGGGGGCGGCGCGGCGCGCGAGCGGATGCCGCGCTGGCTGCCGCGCGCGGTGGTGCTCGTCCTGGCGCTCATCGCCTGCTTCCAACTCGGCAGCTGGGCTTTCCACCAGCTCACCGGCTTTCTCGTCAACATCCTGATCGCGTTCTTCCTCGCCCTCGCGATCGAACCGGCCGTGGCCCGGATGGCGGCCCGCGGGATGCGCCGCGGGCTGGCGACCTTCCTGGTGTTCCTCGGTGTGTTCGCCGCGAGCGCCGGCTTCGTCGTCCTGCTCGGTTCGATGCTCGCCGGACAGATCGTCGACATGGTGGAGGGGTTCCCCCGCTACCTCGACTCGGTGATCGGATCGATCAACAGCACCTTCCACACCGACCTGTCCCGGCTGGAGATCCAGGACAGCGTGCTGCACTCGGACTGGCTGCAGAAGTACGTGCAGAACAGCGCGTCCGGCGTGCTGGACGTGTCGGCGACGGTGCTCGGCGGGCTCTTCCGGCTGCTGACGGTCGGTCTCTTCGCCTTCTACTTCGCCGCCGACGGGCCGCGGCTGCGGCGCGCGCTGTGCTCCGTGCTGCCGCCCGCGAAGCAGTCGGAGGTGCTGCGCGCCTGGGAGATCGCCGTCGCCAAGACCGGCGGCTACCTGTACTCGCGGGGGCTGATGGCGCTGGTCTCCGGGATCGCGCACTACATCTGCTTCGTGGTGCTCGACGTGCCGTACGCGCCCGCGCTCGCGGTGTGGGTGGGGCTGGTCTCCCAGTTCATCCCCACCATCGGCACCTACCTGGCGGGCGCGCTGCCGATGCTGATCGCCTTCACGGTCAATCCCTGGTACGCGCTGTACGTCCTCGGGTTCGTGGTGGTCTACCAGCAGTTCGAGAACTACGTGCTCCAGCCGAAGCTGACCGCGAAGACGGTCGACATCCACCCCGCGGTGGCCTTCGGCTCGGTCATCGCGGGGACGGCCCTGCTCGGCGCGGTGGGCGCGCTGATCGCGATCCCGGCCGTCGCGACCCTGCAGGCCTTCTTCGGCGCGTACGTGCGGCGGTACGCGGTGGTGCACGAGGTCGACGGCGGCGACGGTGGTGAGGGGGGCGACGGCGCGAGCGGGAGCGGCCCGGGCGACGGCGCGGCCGTCGACCCGGGCGCGGCCGTCACCGGGACGGCGCCCCGCACTACTCCTTGGTCGCGGCGAGTACGGCGTCCACGGCCTCGGTGACGTACGCCTCGGCGGCGGCCTTGCCGACGCCGAGGCCGCTGAGCACGCCCTCGCCGTCCTCCAGTTCGAGGAGGGCCAGCAGGATGTGCTCGGTGCCGACGTAGTTGTGGCCGAGGCGCAGGGCCTCGCGGAAGGTGAGCTCCAGCGACTTCTTGGCGTTCGCGTCGAAGGGGATGAGGTCGGGGATCTCCGCCACGGCGGGCGGCAGGACGGCGGTGGCGGCGGCCCGGACGGCGTCCGGGGTGATGCCCTGGGCGCCCAGCGCGAGGGCGGCGAGGCCCTCGGGTTCGGCGAGCAGGCCGAGGACGAGGTGCGCGGGACTGATCTCGGCGCCGCCCGCCTTGCGGGCCTCGCTCTGGGAGGCGACCACGACGCCCCGGGCGCGCGGGGTGAAGCGGGAGAAGCCCTGGCTGGCGTCGAGGTCCCCGTCGCCCTTCGGGACGAAGCGCTTCTGGGCGGCCTGTCGGGTGACGCCCATGCTGCGGCCGATGTCGGTCCAGGAGGCGCCCGAGCGGCGGGCCTGGTCGACGAAGTGGCCGATGAGGTGGTCGGCGACGTCACCGAGGTGCTCGGCGACGACGACCGCTCCGCTGAGCTGGTCCAGGGCGTCGGGGTGGGACTGCTTGATGCCCGCGATGAGGTCGTCGAGGCGGACCGGGTTGGTCATGCGCGCGGGGGCCGCAGGGTCTGCGGAGCCCGCCGGAGGGTTCGTCGGGTTCGTCATAAGCGCAACCGTAGGTTGACAGTCGGCGGGGTGTCAACCCTGGGTTGTCAGTCGTGTCGAACGTTGCTCGAAACGTCGCGGTGGCCGCACACTCGAAGTCAAGGGGCGTGATTCGGGGGGTAGTTGTGTGGATCTTCTTCTTCGCCGCCGCGGCCGTGCCGCTGCTGGGGGCGGTCCTGTGGCGGGTCCGTGCGTCCCGGGCGCTCTATCCGCCCGTCGACCACGAGGGGCTCACCCTGTACGAGGCGGCGTACCTGCGCGGTGGCGCACCGGCCGTGGCCGACGTGGCGCTGGTCTCGCTCTACCTGACCGGGCGGCTGGAGGTGCGCGAGCGGTGGCTGGTCCCGGTGGGCGGGCCGCCGGTGCGGGATCCGGTGCAGGTGGCGGCGTACGGGAGCGCGGGCGCCGAGGGGGTGGGCGAGCCGGCCCCGGCGGTCCGGCGCGCGCTCTCCTCCTGCGCGCCGGTGCGCCGGGTCGAGGGCGTCCTGGCCGGGCGCGGTCTGGTGCCCGACGGGAAGCGGCTGGCCGCGCTCGGCCGGGTGAACGACGCCGTCGGCGCCTTCGCCGTGCTCGCCGCCCTGCTGTGCATCGCGGCGCTGGTCGCCGACTCGCTGACGGGGGAGGGCAGCGGGATCGCGCCCCTGATCGCCTTCGGGGTGCTGGGCGGGGTGACCGGCGTCCTCTGGTTCGTCCCGCGGCGGTTCGGGCGCATGCCCTCCGGTCACGCGACGCGGGCCGGGCTGCGACGGCTGCGGGAGGTCAAGGAGGACCGGACCTGGCAGCCGCGGCTGGTGGCCGGGGTTCCGATCGTCGGCGCGGAGGCGGACGTACTGGCCGCCGTCGCCCGGTACGGCACCGACCGGGCTCCGGCGGCCCTGGCGCCGCTGCTGATCGCGCCGCCGCCGCAGGTCACCGCGGCCACCTCCTCCGCCGATTCCTCGGCGTCCTCGGATTCCGGCGGTGGCAAGGGCTCCGGGGGGTGTGGCGGCGGTTGCGGGAGCGGCTGTGGGAGCGGTTGTGGCGGGGGCTGCGGGGGGTGCGGGTGCGGATAGGGGGCACCGTTTGAACGATCAAAAAGCAGGGGGGATAGCATATGAGCGCCCCCTAGCTCGAAAGATAAACTTGTGACTGTCAAAGACGACGCGTTCACCAACTGGAAGAACCGCGAGGAGATCGCGGAGTCGATGATCCCGATCATCGGGAAGCTGCACCGCGAGCGGGACGTCACCGTCCTGCTGCACAGCCGCTCCCTGGTGAACAAGTCGGTGGTCAGCATTCTCAAGATCCACCGGTTCGCGCGGCAGATAGCCGGTGAGGAGCTCTCGGTCACCGAGACGCTGCCCTTCCTGCAGGCCCTCACCGCCCTCGACCTCGGTCCGTCGCAGATCGACCTCGGCATGCTCGCCGCGACCTACAAGGCCGACAGCCGCGGCCTCTCGGTCGCGGAGTTCACCGCCGAGGCCGTCGCCGGCGCCACCGGCGAGAACAAGATCGAGCGCCGCGAGGCGCGCGACGTGGTCCTCTACGGCTTCGGCCGCATCGGCCGCCTCGTGGCCCGCCTGCTGATCGAGAAGGCCGGGTCCGGCAACGGCCTGCGGCTGCGCGCGATCGTCGTCCGTCAGGGCGGTGACCAGGACATCGTCAAGCGCGCCTCGCTGCTGCGCCGCGACTCCATCCACGGTCAGTTCCAGGGCACGATCACCGTGGACGAGGCGAACAACACGATCGTCGCCAACGGCAACGAGATCAAGGTGATCTACGCCAACGACCCGTCGGAGATCGACTACACGGCGTACGGCATCAAGGACGCCATCCTCATCGACAACACGGGCAAGTGGCGCGACCGCGCGGGCCTGTCGAAGCACCTGCGCCCCGGCATCGACAAGGTCGTGCTGACGGCTCCGGGCAAGGGCGACGTCCCCAACATCGTCCACGGCGTCAACCACGACACGATCAAGCCGGACGAGCAGATCCTGTCCTGCGCCTCCTGCACCACCAACGCGATCGTCCCGCCGCTGAAGGCGATGGCGGACGAGTACGGCGTGCTGCGCGGCCACGTGGAGACCGTCCACTCCTTCACCAACGACCAGAACCTGCTGGACAACTACCACAGCGCCGACCGCCGTGGCCGTTCCGCGCCGCTCAACATGGTCATGACCGAGACCGGTGCCGCCTCGGCCGTCGCGAAGGCGCTGCCCGACCTCAAGGCGCCGATCAGCGGCAGCTCGATCCGCGTTCCGGTGCCGGATGTCTCGATCGCCATCCTCAGTCTGCGGCTCGGCCGCGAGACCACCCGCGAGGAGGTCCTCGACTACCTGCGGGGCGTCTCGCTGACCTCGCCGCTGAAGCGCCAGATCGACTTCACCACCGCCCCCGACGCGGTCTCCAGCGACTTCATCGGCTCGCGGCACGCCTCGATCGTCGACGCGGGCGCCACCAAGGTCGACGGCGACAACGCGATCCTCTACCTCTGGTACGACAACGAGTTCGGCTACTCGTGCCAGGTCATCCGGGTCGTCCAGTACGTCTCCGGCGTGGAGTACCCGACCTACCCGGCTCCGGCGCTCTGATCCGTCGTCCGGTTCCGGGGGGGGGGGGGGGGGGGGGGGGGGGGGGGGGGCCGGGGGGGGGGGGGGGGGGGGGGGGGGGGGGGCCGGTGGGTTGGTTCTCTTGGTCCGATTTAACCGGCCCCCGTGGTCCTT